>NZ_JAGDFV010000002.1 GCF_017497985.1 Meiothermus sp. CFH 77666 | reverse complement strand
CGCCATCACCGTACTGAACTTGGCTTTACCGCTTGGTGGGCTTACCTCATCATCGCCCTGAACCTCATCGCTGCTTCCCCAGACCTGTGTATAGCTGACATCGTTTTGTGACTAGCACCAGTGATTAGCTATTTCAAAGAACATGCCTATCGCTTCCCACTCTCCTGGCAGCAAGCCTTCTTTCGTACGGGGGAGCATAAGGTCTAGCCTCTCCTTCAGGATTACCTCTAGTTCACCGCATGGCCCCTTGAATACGAGGCGTTGGGCTTCGCCATCCTCCAATATAGAAACCCACCTGGCATTGTCCTTGGTAGCTTGAGTGAAATCCGAAGAAGCCAGCAGATTGGTCGTATAGATGGACGCCTCCAAAGAGGGGTCAAAGGCGACCAAGGGTACGATTAGCACCCGGCTTCCTTTAAAAAAGCGCTCGAGCCGAAAAAAAGAGAGCCCATCCCTTGTGGTAGGCAAAAGAACCACATTTTTACGTCGGCGCTTAGGGAGGCCTGCGACATCATCTAAAAGGTAAGCTCCTAAGTTGTGAGCCCCTTAGCCAAGTCACAAGATCTGAAGAATCCGTCACAAAAAGGGGGTTGGGCAAACCAAAGACAGGCGCCAAGGATTGTTCGAGTTTGACCTTCAATTCGCCTCCCATCAAACCCTCCCTGCAATTTTGGGATTACAGCCGCAACAAAGCACTGAAAGGTAGATCCGACTAAATCCCCGCCCCGCAAGGGCAACTCACCAAAGAAACACGAGAAGAGGCTGGGTCAAGCGCAGACCCCTGGCTAACCCATGAGTAGGACACCGTATAGCTGTAGCCAAAAAATCCTACCACAGGTTTGCCAGAGGAAGCCTCGCCAAGGTTGCTCAGCGAATCAGCGTAAGGCCTTGAAACCTTTTTGTGATGACCTTCCGACACAAATTTAAGCAAGCGAGGGGCTTTTAGCTTGAGCTGGATGGTCTTCTCCATTTCGATCACCTCCCAGGAAACAAAATGTTTTGCGGCTGTAATCGTCATTTTTTATAGCACCCCCCAGGTAACCAAACCCCCTCTCAGAATGGTTACCTTCTTAACTCATTTTGGTTACCTTCTGACCGATTAGGTTACCTGGGGTTGGGTAGGGTGGAGGTATGCGCAAGGGAGTATTGTTGCTGGCCCTTTTGGTTCTGCTGGCTCTGGCTTTCCGGGATGCGGCCTACGCCTGCGCCCGCCCCGACTGCATCCCCCCAGAATCGGTGCGCTCAGGCGGGCCTAGCGATACTGGGCGCTGAGCCTTCTCGCCCAGGCCAGCACCGCCGGGTAGCGGGGGTCTTGCGCGGGCAGGCGCTGGAGCAGGGCTTCCCAGAGGGTGAGGTCATCTGGGAGTTTCTGGGCCAGCCGGTAGAGGGGTTCGGGGTCAGGGTGGTCGAGCACCCGCCGTTTGAGCTGCTCCTCGATCCGGTTTCGCAACACCTCGAGGCCCGGAGCCTGGCTTTTGGGCAGGAGGGGGCCCTGGTAGAGGGCCAGGGCTGGGTAAAGCTGGTTTTGCTGTAGGGCTTCTTGGAGCCTCAGGAAGTCGGCCTCGATGGGGGTGAGGAGCCGGTAGGGGCGGCTTTGAATCTCGAACCCCTGCTGGCGCAGGCGGCAGATCTCGGTCTTGAGGGCCATCGGGTTGGGCTCGGGGTAGAGTTCCTGGGCCAGGGCCTCGCCCGTGATGCCCTCGGGATGGGCCAGGAGCAGGGTGAGGAGTTCGAGGCTGCGGGGCCGCAGGTTGGGGAAGCCCTGGAGCTGGGCCTTTCCCAGGGCCTGCAGGTAGGGGGTGGTCAGGGTGAGCGAGGGGAGCTCCGCCGGCAGGAAGAGGGCTCTGGCCTCGGGGCGCAGGGAGCAGGCCATGCTGCGGTAGGGCTCGGGAAGGGGCTGGCCCTCCAGGGCGCTGAGGTGGGCCACCGCCCGCAGGGCCTCCTCGGCCCACTCGGCTTCCAGGGCGGGGAGGCTCTCCTCCAGCAGGGGGCGGGCCTCGAGCTGGGGGTAGCGGTAGAGCCCCTCAGCGAGGAGCAGCAGGGCCTGGGGCAGGGGTTCTCTGGAGGGCTGGGCCCTAGCCGCCCGCAGCAGGCGGGAGAGGAGGGGTTGCCGGAACGGGTGGTCTTTGAAGAGCAGCACCAGCAAGGGCAGGTCGTAGGGTTGGTGGGGGCTGGGGGTCTGATCGAGGAGGGTTGGAAGGAGGCCGGGGTCGGGCGGGCCCTGCATGCCCTGCAGCAGCAGCGAGAGCCACAGCGCGTAGTAGCGCACCGGGGGGGCGGGGTGGGCCAGGAAAGGGGGCAGGGCCTTCTCCAGGCGGGGCAGGGGTTCCTCCCCGGTGTAGGCCAGCAGGGTGAGCTCTTCCAGCCGGTAGTGGGGCTGGGGGTCTTGCAGGACGGCCAGGCTGGCGTAGGCCAGGGCCTCAGGAAAGCGGCCCAGCCGCCTAAGGGTACGGGCCAGGGCGAAGGCCAGGCGGGCCTGCTCCACCGGGGGGGCGGCCTGGGCTTGCAGGCGGTGCAGGGCTTCCTGCAGGGCCAGGAGGCCGTCCCTGGGCGGGAGCGAGAGGCCCAGGTGGTAGAGGGTCAGGGGGGTCTGGGCGGTCTGGGCCGCGGCCAGGGCCAGGCGGCGGTAGGCCTGCGAATCGCCCTGACGATAGGCCGCGAAACCCAGGAGGGCGAGGCGCTCGGCCTGATCCTCCAGGCCCTGGGGTTGCCAGGCCTCCAGCAGGCGCTGGGCCTCTGCTGCGTTTCCCTGGGCCAGCAGGGCCAGCGCAGCAGTCTTGGCCTCCCCCTGAAGTTGGGCCAGGGAGAGGGCTTCTGGGTAGCGGCCCTGCCGGTACAGGGCCAGGGCGTCCATGGCATGAGTTTAGCTCAGGCAGGTTACCCCAGACTCCTTCGATACGTCAGCGCCTCGGCCAGGTGGGCTTCCTGGATGTGCTCCGCCCCCGCGAGGTCGGCGATGGTACGCGCCACCCGCAGGATGCGGTCGTAACTGCGGGCGGTGAGGGCCAGGCGCTGGGTGGCGGCTTGCAGCAGGGCCTCGGAAGCGTGTGAGAGTGCGGTGTGCTGGCGCAGGGTGCGGCCAAAGAGTTCGCTGTTCAGTTTGCCCTGGCGGGACTGCATCCGCTCCCGGGCCGCCAGCACCCGTTCCCGCACCACGGCGGTGGGTTCGCCCTCAGGAGCGCGGGCTAGCTCCTCCGGGGTAAGCCTTGGCACCTCCACCACCAGGTCGAAGCGATCCAGCAGGGGGCCGGAGATGCGGCCTACGTAGCGGGTGCGCTGGGTAGGGGTACAGCTACAGGGTTTTTCCGGGTCGCCGAACCAGCCGCAGATGCAGGGGTTCATAGCAGCTACCAGGAGAAACCGGGCCGGGTAGGTGAAGCTGGCCCGGGCCCTCGAGATGGTGACCACGCCATCTTCCAGGGGTTGGCGCAGCACTTCCAGGGCATCGCGGGAAAACTCGGGAAACTCGTCCAGAAACAATACCCCCCGGTGGGCCAGGGAAATTTCGCCCGGCTTGGGGATGGTACCACCGCCGATCAACCCGGCATCCGAGACGGTGTGGTGGGGGCTGCGAAAGGGGGCCGTTTTGAGGAGGCCCTTCATGAGCCGCCCGGCGGCGGAGTGAATGCGGGTGACCTCGAGCGCCTCCTCTGGGCTCAAAGGCGGCAACAAACCCGGCAGGCGCTTGGCCAGCATGGTCTTGCCCGAGCCGGGGCTGCCGCTCATCAAAAGGTGGTGCCCTCCGGCGGCGGCGATTTCCAGGGCCCGCTTGGCCTTGGCCTGGCCCTTGACATCGAGCAGGTCGAGGGAGGCATCCAGGCTTTGCACAACCTGGCCAGCACGGGCGGTGGGCAGCTCTTCAGCCCCCAACAAGAACCGCACCAGCTGCGCCAGATGCGCCGCCCCAAACACCTGCACCCCTTCAATCAGGGCGGCCTCTTCGGCGGAAGCCAGGGGCATCAGGAGCTTGTAGCCCTCTTGAAGGGCCCCCAGGGCCAGGTTGACCGCTCCCGGAACCGGGCGGAGTTCCGCGTCCAGGCCCAGCTCGCCCGCCGCCGCAAACCCTTGCAGGGCTTCGGGGGGAAGGGTTCCCTGGGCACAGAGCAGCCCCAGGGCAATGGGCAGGTCGTAATGGGTCCCTTCCTTGCGCAACTCTGCCGGGGCCAGGTTGATCACCACCCGCCCCTGGGGGTAGGGAAAGCCGGCGTTCTTGAGGGCGGCTCGCACGCGCTCGCGCGACTCCTCTACGGCCTTGTCGGGCAAGCCTACCACCGCGTAGAAGGGCATTCCTGGCGAAACGTCCACCTCGACCGTGATGGGCTGGGCCTCGAGGCCAAATAGACTGTAGGTTCGTACCTGGGCCAGCATAGCTACTGCCCATTAGCTTAGCGGGCCGGTTTGTAAATCTTGGGTAATGTGCAACGGCTACCGGGCCAAAAGGCCCGCTGGACACTTGGCATCGTGAGTCCTTCTTTCCTCCAGGCTGTTATGCTGTTAGCCAATGAACGATCATCACGTCCGGGGTGACGAAAGTCAGGGCCAGCACCCCTCCCATCGCTTGATCGGGGAAATACCGTATGAACTGCTCCTTTCAGCACCCAGGGTTATTGCCGAGGGCATCCGGGCTCGGCTGGAACAAAGCCGTATTCCGGTTTACCTCGAGACCCCCTTTACCAGCTTTGGCCTGCCCGAAGCCTACATGGGCACCTACACCGGCGATGTGAGCCTCTGGGTGCCCCAGGCGCTGCACGAAGAAGCCGTGCTGATCATGGAGCGCGATCACCAAGGAGAGCCATCATGAGCGTAGTGGGGATAGACCTGGGCGGAACCAAAATTATGGCGGGGGTGCTGAGCGAGGGCGTTATTCGGGCCAGGGTCACGGTGCCTACCCCCGAGGAGGGCGGCAGAGCGGTTATTGCCGCCATGGCCCAGGCCGCTTTATCAGCCATAGAGGCCGCAGGTATTGGCGTCAAGGCCATTGGCCTGGGCACCCCGGGGCCGCTGGACTTCAAACGAGGCCGTATCAAGTTTGCCCCCAACATCGCCAACTTCACCGACTTTCCCATTGTGGAGCTCTTGGAGGAGGCCACCGGCTACAAGGTCTACATGGAAAACGACGCCAACGCCGCGGCACTGGCCGAGCACAAGTTGGGCGCAGCCCAGGGCGCCGAGAGCAGCCTTTTCATGACGGTTTCGACCGGGGTGGGCGGCGGTTTTGTGTGGGGGAACCGGGTGCTGCGGGGCGTGAATGGTCAGGGGGGCGAGATTGGGCACATCACCATGCAGCCGGGCGGCCCCCTGTGCGGCTGCGGGCTGGATGGCTGCTTGGAGGCGCTGGCTACGGGCCCGGCCATGGAGCGCATGGCCCTGGCCTCTTTCAAGCGCGAGATGGGCACCCGCGAGCTCTTTGCCCTGTTCCAGCAAGGCGACCCCAGGGCCAGCCGGATTGTCTTGCAGGCCGCAAGCTGGGTGGGCATTGCCCTGGCTTCGTTGGTGAAGTGCTACGACCCCGAGGTGGTGGTGCTGGGGGGCGGGGTCGCGCTCAACGCGGGCCCGGCTTATCTGGACGAAGTGATGCGCTCGTACCACCGCTACATGGAGAACTGGATCACCCCGCCCATCCACCTGGCCAAGCTGGGGAGCGAGGCCGGGCTGCTGGGTGCGGCCCTGACGGCGGCCCTCGAGGTTGGCGAAGCCTAGCCAGCGTTGTCAGAAGCACACAGTTTTGCCCCCGGGCCGCGTACACTCCTGGCTGGCTATGATTATCATGTACACCACCTCCTGGTGCCCCGACTGCCGTGCCACCAAACAAGCCCTCGCAAGCCTCGGCCTGCCCTATACCGAAGTGGACATCGAACAGGACTCGAGCGCTGCCGAGCTGGTAATGAAGGTGAATAACGGCAAGCGCAGCGTTCCTACCCTGGTTTATGGCAACCACGCCGCCTCGATGAGCCGTTTCTCCATTGCCAAGCTCAAGAGCTGGCTCGAGCAAGCGGGCCTTCAGGCAGGCAGCTACCAGGCATAACGCTGGTACGATCTATCTGTGACGAACCATCCAACCCAATCAAACCGGGGCTCCACGCCCCGGTTTTCGTGGAGGATTCAGTATTTCCTCGCGGCTTCTACCGCGCTACGAAAAAATTCGAACACCTCTACTTTCGGCGCAGACTGGGCCTGGGCTGCCGGGGCTATCCGATAGGAGGAGGCCTCTAAATCAATCAGGCAGCTTTCGGCGCTGCTGGTAAGGCGGATGCTGGCCCCCGCCGGCACCCGGAACCAGATATCGAGTTCTTCTTGTAGCGGCAGCAGCAGGGCGTTGTCGGCCAGGGCGCCAGCCTGGATGCCCGGTAAGAAAATCACCCTTGCCTCGCGGGGCTCCTGGATCTCCAGCATGAGGGGCGCAGCACGGCCCGAGATACCTACCCCCAGGGGGTTTTCCACGTAGGCATGGCCCTTGAGGTGCAGCAGGGAAGCTTCATCGTGGCTGGCCCACATGATGCCCGAAGTGGTGGCCTGGGAAGGGGTGCGTACCCAGCGCACATGGCGGCCATCTACTTCAAAGCCCTGTCCAAAACGGGCTTCTTCCAACAGCGCCAGCTCACTACCCCGGGCCATCTCACTGGTATTTGGGCTCATCGGCAGGGTTTCGTTCATGCCCAGCCAGGCCTTGAGGCCGTAGCGGGTCCAGCCCGGCAGGGTATTCACAAAGGTGCCCCAGTCGGCGGTGTCACCGGCCATCAGGCGGTGGTAGGCCTCGGCCATACGCTGTTCTTCCATGGCGCATTGCAGAGCCGCCTGGCGGTGGTATTGCTGGCGGCGGCCCGGTTGCAACCCCAGGTACAGAACCCGGCGGCTGGCGTCGTCGGAGAACTGCCACTGCCCAACATAGACCAGCCAGCCCCGGCGCTCGAGCTCGTCCAGATAGGGCGTGGCCTCCAGCGCATCCAGCAAGCCCTGGCTATAGGGGCCGGGGTGCACCGAGAGGCGCTCGAGGGCCAGGCGGGCCTCCAGCGAGAGCATACGGGCCTCGAGCTGCACCTGGGCCCGTACCCGTTGGGGCAGGGGCACCTCGGTGCCGTTATGGGGCACTGCCAGCAGTTCGCGCAGGTGGCCGGGCGAGCCACCCGAGGCCAGGAAGAGCCGAGCCGCCTGTGCAAAGGGCAGGTTGGCAAGCATCGAGGCGCGGGCCTCGGCCCACGACAAGGGCGGCAGGGTGATGTAGCGGGTGCGCTCGGCGGGATAGTGGCTGCGCAACTCCAGGATCAGCCTGGGGTCTTCCCCGTAGGAGGAGCGCTCCACCACCCACAGTCCATCGCGGTCGGTAAGGATGCGCTCCATGGAGACATCGGTGTAGGGCGGGCGCAGGTAGTGCAGCGCCTTGCCACCCCCTCGGGGGCCTTCCAGGAAAGGCATCCCCAGGGCTTTGGCCAGGGCCTGGGCAAAAGCCGTGCGCCCCGAGCCGGGCCGGCCCATCAGGATCAGCACCGCAGGCAGGGTCAGTTGTGAAGCCACCTCCTGCACCAGGCGTTCGCGTCCGACGGTACCCGAGCTATTGGCCATAAGCTGCGAACGCTGGCCCTCGAGCCAGGCTCTAAACTCCACCGAGAGCTCCTCCAACCCTTCCATAGGCGCTCCTGGTGAAGGGGTGCGATCCAGGGTGACAAAAGGCGGAAGTTGCAGGGGATCCTCGCCTGCTTTGAACAGGGTATAGCCCAGGGGGGCCAGGGCCTGGCTCAGGCGGTGCAACTCCACCCGCAAATTCTGCGAGGCAGCGGAATGACCCCAGAGCAGGTCGGCCAGCACCTCGCGTCGGGTGGCTCCTTCCAGGGCCAGGTAATACAGAATGGCCAGACCCTTGCGCTGGAGCTTTAACTCGCGTCCTTGATACTCCAGCCGGGCTGGGCCCCATAGTTTGAGTTGGATTGGTCCTCCAGCTTTATTCATGCCTACACTCCTTGCAAATCCCCTTGGGGCGTGGCTAAAGTCCCGGTGCGAATCCCTTGCCGGCAATTTCCGCGATATTTGCGGAGTGCGATGAGTGCATTGGGGTATACCACCAGGGCCGATTCCGCACGGGATTGCTTCCACAACCCCTGCCGGGAAATAGACGTAGCCCGGTGATGATAGCCACCGAACTGCGTCTTTTGCTCGTTACCTCCCTTTCTCAAGCGTGAACTCCTTCGTTAAACCTCTCATGCAGAGTAACACGGTGAAAGGGAATCCCGTGTTCAAAATGCACAACCCAGGTCACACCCCCGTTCTTGGGGGGGGTATGTGCCGTTAGCGAAACTGGGTTCTGCGGAATCGGCAACTCCTCAAGGCACGCTCCCCTCTTATCTTCCGTCTGTGCTGTGATGGATAAACACGGCAAGAGAGCTCTGCCATAGGACAATCGGTAGGTATGTGGCCCATTAAAGCTTTGATTCTTCTGGCGATGTTCAGCGCAGCCTTTGCCCAAACCTCCTGGCCTCCCCGGCTCGAGACCGGCCAGGTCTGGAACTTTACCTTCGAGGTGCAGGGCCAGCGCTTTGCCTGGAACGTGCGCCTGGGTTCAGCCCAGAACGGCATCTTCGAGGCCCAGGCCCAGGGGGTGGACACCCGGGCCGCCCAGGTGGCCTACTTTGCCGACACCCTGCCCGGCACCAACTACAAAAACGTGCTGGTTTTCGACTTCAAAGCGCCCAGCACGGCCTCGAGCTTCGCCTCTCCCTTTACCTGCCTCATCCAACCCGACGGCAAGGGCACGGTCGCCCTGGCCGGAGTCCCCTGCTCGGCTACACTGGGCAGCGCCGCCGTCGGCACATCGGGTAGCGCCGGCGCTCCCGTCTGGCTCAAAGAAGCCCGCAAGGAGCCGGTAGCAGGCCAGACCTGGCGCCTCGAGGCCTTCAACGTGGCCTGGAACCTCACCCTGAGCAAGGCCGAGAGCGACGGGTTCTCGGGCACTGCCCGGATAGTAGAAAACCGCAGCGGCGAGGCGCTCCCTACCGACTGGGCCATGCGCCTGTACTATGTGGGCCGCACCCTGCGCCTGGATGTTTCCGTGGGACAAGCCCTCATCTCCTGCCTGCTAGACGACCAGTTCCAGAATGCCGTAGACGGGGTGCTGCGCGGCGAGGCCAACCTCTACAGCCAGGGCCAGCAGGGCAGCCGGGGCCAGAGCGGTTGCCGGGTGGTGCTAAACCCCCGCTAAGCCAAGCTCGAGCCCACCCATGTCCCAGGAGCCTGCCTCCTGGGGCGTATTTTTTTACGCACCCTGGAGTTGGGCTTTGCGCTTTCGGCCTTTGGCTTTAGGCTATATCTCGTGCCAGGAATTGCCATCATTGGAGCCCAGTGGGGCGACGAAGGAAAGGGCAAGGTGACCGATGCCCTCGCAGAGAATGCCGACTTTGTGGTGCGCTACCAGGGGGGGGCCAACGCCGGCCATACCGTGGTGGCCCAGGGCAAAACCTTCAAGCTGAACCTCCTTCCCACCGGGGTCATCCACCCCCAGGCCACCAACATCCTGGGCGACGGCATGGTCATAGACGCCTTCCGCTTCGCCGAGGAGATGCAAAATATCCGCGCCCAGGGCTTAGAGCCCAAAGTACTGGTCTCGGACAAGGCCCATCTGGTACTCCCCCACCACAAGCACGTGGAGGCCCGCAACAATTTCGTGGGCACCACCAAACGGGGCATCGGGCCGGCCTACTCCGACCGAGCGCGCCGGGTGGGCATCCGGGCGGGGGATTTGCTCCACGAAACCGTGCTGAAAGAACGGGTCGAGACCCTGCTCACCGAAAAACCCAACTCGACCAAAGAGGCGGGCTGGGACACCCCCGCCAAAGCCCTGGCCGACCTCGGCCAGATGCGCGAGATTCTGGCCCCCCACATCGCCGACACCGGGCGCCTGCTGCGCGAAGCCATTCAGCACGGCAAAAAGGTGCTCTTCGAGGGGGCCCAGGCCACTTTACTCGACCTCAACTACGGCGACTATCCCTACGTGACCAGCTCGCACCCCACCGTGGGGGGCATCATCGTGGGCACCGGGGTGAACCACAAGGCCATCAACAAGGTCTATGGGGTAGCCAAAGCCTACGCGACCCGGGTGGGCAACGGCCCCTTCCCCACCGAGCTCCACGGCGAAGAAGACGAGTTCTTAAGGCAGAAAGGGGGCGAGTTTGGGGTGACCACCGGGCGGGCAAGGCGCACCGGCTGGCTCGACCTGGTGCTGCTCAAGTACGCCTGCGAGGTCAACGGCTTCGACGGGCTGGTGATCACCAAGCTGGACGTGCTCTCGGGCTTCCCCACCGTGAAGGTGGGCGTCGAGCACCTTGCGGATGGCAGTGTGAGGTATGAAGAAATCCCCGGCTGGGGCGACCTCTCGGGCATTGGGAGCCGCGAGCAGCTGCCCGCCAGCGTCAAGCGCTTCATCGACCTGATTGAAGACTACACCCAGACCCCGGTGGTGATGTTCTCCACCAGCCCCCGGCGCGAGGACACCTTCGGGGCGGTGAGCTGGGTTTAAGTTGCGCCCGTATAAGGTTTTGAGATGAATCCAGGCTGCGCTAGAAAATCATGCTCCGGGCGCAATACCCGAATGATTTTCGATCGTGCCATTATCCAAAACATAGGCGGGAGGCACTTAGCGCAACACCTCCCCCGGCTTAATCCGCAAAGCCCGCCAGAGGGGCAGGAGCGAGGCCAGCATCACCACCAGCAGGCTAAAGCCTGAGACCCACACAAAGTCGGAGGGCTTGATGTCCACCGGCAGGCGGGTCAGGAAGTACAGCTCGCCGGGGATTTCCACCGGGCGCCACTGGAAATAGCTGGACAGGCCCCAGCCCAGCAGGTTGCCCATCAGAATGCCCAGCGCGCCCAGAATAAGGCCCTGCAGGGCAAACACCCCGGCCACCTGGGTTCCCCGCGCCCCCATCACCCGCAACAGGGCGATGTCGGGGGTTTTTTCGATCACCGTGAGCACCAGCACGCTGGCCATGCCCAGCGCCGCCACCACCACAATCAAAAAGACCACAATCCCGATCACCCGCTTTTGCAGGGCCAGTTGCTCTATAAGGGTGCGGTTGCTGGACTGCCAGGTCTGGGGGAAGTAGGCCCGCCCCGCCAGGGCCAGGCCCACCTCGGGGGCTTTGTCGGGGTTGCGCAGGCGAAGCTGATAGCCCGAAAGCGCGTTGGGCTGCTCCATGAGTTCGCGGGTATCGGCCAGGGTGGTGAAGGCAAACCCGGCGTCGAGCAGATAGTTGCCGGTCTGGAAGGTGCTCACCACCTCGAGCTGAATTCGCTTCTGGTTGATCGAGACCAGAAACAGCCTGTCGCCCGGATAGGCGCCCAGGCTGCGGGCCAGCGCACTGCCCAGAACGATGCCGCCGTCTTTGAGCCGGGACAGGTCGAGGTCGGGGTAGACGGCCTGCCCGCCCTCCCCCAGCCCAATCAGGGTGGCGAAGTCGGCCCCGGCCGTGCGGCCTGCCTCGGCCCGGCGGGTCAGCAGGGCTTTGGTTAGCAAGACCGGTGCTTGCCCGATGACCTCCGGGTTGGCCGACGGAGCGGGGCTATTCTCGGGGTTCAGGCTCTGCAAGTAGAGGTGAGGCACCGCCTTGAGGGTGGCCTCGACCAGCCCCTTGATAAAGCCGTTGGTCAGAGAAAGGGCGGTGGTGAGCACCATAATCCCCACCGCCACCCCCAGGAGTGTGATGAGGCTCTGGGTGCGGCGGTAGCGGAGTTGGCGCAGGGCAAGAAACCAGACAAAGCGCATAGGGTCAAGGGTTAAGGGTCAAGGGCCTACACTGCACCATGCTGCATTCGTGAAATCCTAACAGCCACTCGAGCGGACTTCACTTTTTGCGCGTTGTACCCTAATAAACTGCGACCCCACACATCGCATAGGAGCCGCTAGAGTCACGAGCCCAGTGATTCTTGGCCCTGGGCTCTGGCCCCTTGACACCAGACTACTCTACCCCCGGCCTCGCTGGATCACCGTCACCCGGACGTTGCGCACCCCAAAGCGGATGGCGGTGCTGCGATCCGGCAACCACACGTCCAGCCGCTCTCGCTTACGGGGGTGCATGGTGTCCTCTACGACAAAAACCCGACCTTTGAAGAGGTAGTTGAAGCGCCCCTTGCCCACCCCTGCCGGGGTGCCCAGATCCTCGAGCATCACCTTAGAGCCGTAGGGCAGCTCTCGGAGCATGTCCCGGCTCACCGCAATGATGCCGATGCGGGTGCGGGCCCCGGTAGCGGTGATGAAGGGGGTGCTGTCGGTCTCCCGCACCGAGGAGGTGTAGGCCGTGGCCTTGAGGGTCATCACCCGGGGGGCCTGGGCCCAGCCCAATCCCAACACTGCCAATAGCAGGATCAGACTCGGAATGCGGAGGCGGAATAATCGTTCCATACCTCCTCGAGGGTAGGGGGGCAGTTCTCAGGTTCCCTTAGAAATCGGCGTCACGCCTCTCATTTATTTGGGGGGTTGGATTGGCATCAGACCAACTTTTTTTCGCTTTTGCTTGCCAGACGGGATTTTCTCGCAGTTTCACTTTATGAGTCCAACCTAAAGGGTTTCTTGAGATTTCTCATCTCGGCCATGACGGCTCCCTGACATATTTTGTGAAGCGGTATACCGAATTTATTCCGCCCAGAACGGGCTTTATTCGGGAAATAAGCAGAAAATTGCATTACGCCCGCGGCGCACAAAAGTAACGCCGGGGCGAAACACGCTGCCGGATTTGAACAATCGACCGGGTTCAGGTTACGAGGCTCGAGTTATTCCAGCACAGCAAGGTAATCGTAGAGGTCTGGGCCGCCGGGGTGAATCTCAAGGCTGAGGTCGGGCATGGCCTGGGCAATCCGGGCCGCCAGGGTGTCGAGGGTGTCTTTTGTAACCGTGGGGCCATGGAAAATGGTCAGTATTTCGTAGTCGCCTTCCTGGGAGGCCAGTTGAATCATGTTGAACAGGGCCTCCTCGGGGGTGTTGGCGGCCAGGGCCAGTTTGTCGTCGCGCAGGCCGATGGGCTGGCCCTCGGTCACGCTCACCCCGCCAATCTCCACGCTGCGGCTGGCCCGGGTGACCTCCAGGGTGACCGCCCTCCTGGAGGCTTCTTCCATCTCGGGCAGGAGTTCGCTCGAGGGCAGCTCGGCCTGATAGAGCACGCTGGCGGCCAGTCCCTGGCCCATGGTACGGGTCGGGATCACGTGTACGGTCTTGCCCTCGGCCAGGCCTGCCGCCTGCTGGGCCGACATAATCACGTTGCCGTTGTTGGGCAGCACAATCACCTCGGGGTTGGGGAGGCTCTTGATGGCGTCCAGGATGTCCTGCACGCTGGGGTTGGCGGTCTGGCCGCCCGCCACGACGCGGGCCCCGAAGCCCCGGAAAGCCTTGACCAGCCCCCAGCCGTTGGCCACCACCACCAGGCCCGTAGGCGGGGGGGGCTCGTCGGCGGCCCCGGCCATGGAGAGGATCTCGGTGTGCTGCTGCGACATGTCCTCGACCTTGGTACGCACCATCTTGCCGTAGCGGGCCACGCTGGCCAGCAGGCCGTCGGGGTCGTTGGTGTGGATGTGGCCCTTGACGTAGCCCTCGGCCCCGACCACCAGCAAGGAGTCGCCAAAGGACGAGACCGCCTCGCGGATTTTCTCCACCGGCTCGGCCACCCCTTCCATTAGAAACTCGGTGCAGTAGCCGAACGCCTCCTCCTCGAAGGCGGTCTGAGCATACCTCTCGATTTTGGGCGGTTCGGGCAAGGGCAGGCCCTTGAGGTAGCCCTCGAGGCCCTCCACAAACCGCAACAAACCCACACCGCCTGCATCCACCACCCCGGCCTGCTTGAGCACCGGCAGCAGCTCGGGGGTGCGGTCGGAGGCCTCGCGGCCACGCTGCAAAGCCCCCTGGAGAACCGCCTCGAGGCTCGTAGCGCCTTCCTCCACTGCCTGGCGGGCCCCCTCGGCCACCCCCCGCGAGACCGTCAGGATGGTGCCCTCTACGGGCTTCATCACCGCCTTGTAGCCCATGCGGGAGCCCTCCTCGAGGGCCCTGGCCAGCAGCTCGGGCGAAACCGCACTGGCTTCTTTGATGGTCTCGGCAAAACCCTTGAGGATTTGCGAGGTAATCACCCCCGAGTTTCCCCGCGCACCCAGCAGCGAGCCATAGCTGATGGCCCGCGCCACATCGCTCATCTTGCTGGTGTCGGCCAGATCCAGCTCCCGCCGAACCGATTGCAGCGTAAGGTGCATGTTGGTGCCGGTATCGCCATCCGGCACCGGGTACACGTTCAGGGCGTTGGTCTCCTCGACATAGACCGCAAACCAATCGGTCGCATAGCGGAAGGCCCTGGCAAGTTCAGCAGGCGAAAGAGCCTCAGCCACGGCTCACCCCCACCACGTGAATCCGCACGGTAGAAAGCTCGACTCCCGCCAGGCTTTTGGCAGCCCAGTTCACCCGCTCCCCAATGCTATCCACCACCGTGGGGATGCGCGCACCAAAAGCCACCACCACATACAGGTCGGCCTGGTATTTGCCGGGAGCATTCGGGTCGGGCTTAACCACCACCCCTTCGCTGGCCTCGCTCCGGCCCAGGATACGGCTGATGGATTCGCGGATACCGGCAGGGCTCATCCCAATCACCCCCGGTACTTCGTGCGCGGCCAGACCCAGGATGGCCGCCAGCGCACTCTCGGTTACGGTTATGTTCCCTTTCAAGATAAGCCTCCAGATTGGTTCAACCCCACACATCGCCCTGGACTCATCGTCGTTGCGCTGGGGTTGCTTGGATACCTATGGCGCAACTATAACGCACCCCAACCCAGTTTCCAAGCTTTCACAAAGCTCAGATGAGAGCCTTTTGTGGGCCTAGCGCCCATTGGAATTTTCGACCAGGGTAGCCTCCAGTCGGCCAAAGTCGCGTCCAAAGATGATGCGAACCGGGGTACGGCGGGCATCCTGGCGATACCAGACCTCTACCAGCAGGTCTTCGCGGGCAAAGCGGTAGCCCAGCAGGCCATTGCTGCCGGGCAAAACCTCCAGTCGGCCCTCGGTCAGTTTGGGGTAGTCCACCGCACGAATCAGGCGGGTTTCGGGACGAACCCGCAGGTAGTAAATGAGCGAGACCTGATCCATCACCTCGTCGCTGGCGCTACTCCAGCCTGACTGCTTACCGTCAGGATAGACCACCCTGGCCCGGGAGCCGTTGTTCTCCTGGCGCTCGAAATAGAGCCGGGTGGTGCCCTTGAGGGGCTCGGTCAGGATTTGCCAGAAGCGGTCTGTAAAAAGGTCGTAACCGACCTGGCTCTCCGACTCGAGGCCATAGCCTACCGCCTGCGCGAGCCCGGTGGTCTCGAGTTTCAGGCGAAAGCGCCAGCCCCCCTCGATGGGATCGGCGCTGAGATAGAGCCGCCCCACCCCGAGCCCCTGCCAGGTTACGTTGTAAACCAGGCGTTCACCGGGCAGCCAGGGCACACCCTGCGCCAGGGCGGGCGGGCCCAGGCCCGCCAGCACCCACACTAGAAACCACCCTCGCCAGCGCATAGGCTTCCCCTCCAGGGTACAGCAAGCGCCCGGGATGTTCCGGGTTAAGGCGGGTACAGGGGCGCGTTTTATTAAGGGCCCTATACCCTGAAGCGTATTTACAAACCACGCCCCAAAGCTGTTACAGAGCTGCCCTGGGCTCGGTGTAGGGCAGCCCGAAGGCCTGCGCTACCCCCAGGCAGGTCAGCTTACCCTGGTGGGTATTGAGGCCCAGCATCAGGGCGGGGTCGTCTTGGAGGGCATCCAGCCCCTTCTCGGCCAGTTTGAGCAGGTAGGGCAGGGTCTGGTTGGTGAGGGCAAAGGTAGAGGTGCGCGGCACCGCCCCCGGCATGTTGGCCACGCCGTAGTGCACCACCCCGTCCACCACATAGGTGGGGTCGGCGTGGGTGGTGGGGTGAATGGTCTCCACACAACCGCCCTGATCTACCGCCACATCCACTATCACCGAGGCTTCTTTCATGGTGGATAGCATCTCGCGGGTGACCAGTTTGGGGGCCTTGGCCCCAGGGATCAGCACCGCCCCAATCAACAGGTCGGCGTGCCGGATGGAGGCAGCGATATTGGCCTCGGTAGAAGAAAGGGTAATGACCCGCCCGCCAAACACATCGTCCAGGTACTGCATCCGGGCTTTGCTCACGTCCAGGATGGTCACCTGAGCGCCCATACCCAGGGCAATTTTGGCGGCGTTGGTGCCCACGATGCCTCCCCCGATAATCACCACACTCGCAGGCGCCACCCCTGGCACCCCACCCAAAAGCACCCCACGCCCCCCGTGGGGTTTCTCCAGGGCGGCAGCGCCCACCTGCGGGGCCATGCGCCCGGCCACCTCGCTCATGGGCAGCAGCAAGGGCAGGGAGCCATCCTCGAGCTGCACCGTTTCATAGGCGATGCCGGTAGTTCCCCCCTCGAGCAAAGCCTTGGTGAGCGGCTCATCGGCGGCTAAGTGCAAATAGGTGAAGAGAATGAGCCCCTTGCGCAGGTACTTATACTCTTCGGCTATGGGTTCCTTGACCTTGACCACCAGATCGGCGGCCCAGGCCTCCGAAGCGCTCACAATTTCGGCCCCGGCTTTTTGATACTCGGCATCGGATATCCCCGAGCCCACCCCGGCACTCTGCTGCACCAGTACCTTGTGGCCCCGCCGTACCAGGCTGGTTACACCTCCTGGCGTGAGGGCCACACGGTTCTCGAGGGTCTTGATCTCCTTGGGTACACCAATCACCATAGCTACCTCCTGTTTTTCCCCAAGAATAGAGGCTTTTTGGAGCACATAAAAGCGATTTCTTACAGACAAAAAGGCTTTGTGTTTTACAAACTTAAGGCATAATGACAAGAGTGGCTTCCAAACTGCTTGATAAGGCCAACATCGCCATCCTGAACGAATTGCAAAAGGACGGTCGGCTCTCCTACCGGGAGCTGGGCCGACGGGTGGGGCTCTCGACCCCTGCCGTCACCGAGCGGGTGCGCCGTCTGGAAGATGCCGGCATCATTGCGGGCTATGGAGCGCGGATCAACCCAGGCGCACTGGGGTACACCATCACCGCCCTGATCGAGGTGGCTACCCCGCCGGGACGCTACCAGCAGATGCTCGAGTTTGCCCGTACCACCCCTGCGGTGCGTGAATGCTATTTTGTGACCGGCGAATCGTCTTTTGTGGCCAAGGTCATGACGCCATCCGTGGAGCACCTGCAAGAACTCATCCAGCAGCTTGGCTTCTACGGCAGCACCCGCACCTCGGTGGTCTTATCCCAGCCCATCATCAAGGAAACCTTCGAGGTGGAGTGAAGGCTCTAGAGGGTCGAGTGTCCAGGGTATAGGAAGATCGGCTGCCTACTCCTTGAACACCCGCTTGATGCGCAGCTTGAAGCCATCCCCCTCGGCCATGGCCACCAGGCGGCGCTTGGGGCCAACCAGGGCCACCAGTCCCTTGGCCGGGATGGGCAGCGGTACACCCTCCATCACCCGCTTGGCCTCGGCATGGGAGAGTTCGACACTGGGGCAGGAGAGGGCCTCGAGCTCATCCAGGGTTTTTCTGATATCCAGGTGTTCGATTTCCTGGGCCTGCTCGAGGCCAATCTTGCCCACCCTGGTTCGCACCAGACCCGATAAAAAGGCTTTACTGCCCAGTTGTTCGCCCAGGTCTCGAGCAAAAGAGCGCACATAGGTTCCGGGCCCCACCACCAAACGAATCACCGCCGTCGGGTAGTCGCCCAGGGGCCTGGGTAACTCCACCTGGCGGCCCCGCTCCGATAGCTGCCAGCCCGCTGCCGAGTGGGCAATGCGGTAGGCGATGGGGGCCGGGTCGTAAGCCAGCAGGGTCACCTCGTGATACTTGACCGGGCGGGCCTCGAGCTTTAGCGTCTGTCCTTTACGCGCCGCCTCGTAGGCCTTGACCCCCCCCACCTTCACCGCCGAGTAAGCCGGGGGCGTCTGCTCCATCATGGTCAAAAATGCAGGCAGAACCGCTTCAATCTCGCGCTGGGTGGGGCGCCGGGGCGTTTCTTCTACAATCGGCCCCTCTGCATCCAGGGTCTCGGTGGTCGCCCCAAAGGAAACCCAGGCAAGGTATTCCTTTTCTTCTGCAGACAAGAATGGTACCAGTTTGGTCGAAACATCCGAGGCCAGGATCAAGACCCCGGTGGCCAATGGGTCAAGGGTGCCGGTGTGGCCTACCCGGCGCGTGCCCAGCAGTTTGCGGGCCATGTCTACCACGTCGTGCGAGGTACGGCCCAATGGTTTGTTCACGGCAAATAGGGCCATGCCAGCGGATTCTACAAAGAAACCCGCCAATGGGGTAGGCTCAGCAAGGCGCCCATAGCCCAAAACCGAAGGCCGAAAGCAGCATGCTATAGCTTGTAGCTTGTGGCGAGTGGCTTGTGGATTGGAGGCGTTATATCTCCACCAGAACCCCTTTTCTTCTCCCCTTGCGGAAGAAGGTGGCGACACCCTGTCAGCAAAACAGGAAAATAGCGCCAGAGACGTTATCAACTGCGTCTGGGGTGTCGCCGGATGAGGGGGTATAGGAATGCCTCTCAAAAATTACTCTTCAGGCAAAGTTGGTATTGGCTTTCAGCCTTGAGCCTTCCGCTTTCGGCTTTCAGCCAATTGCGTAAACTGCTGGCATGAACTGGCAACAGCGTTACCAGCGTTTGAAGTTTGACCAGCCCAGTGAAGGGGTGCAGGAGGTCATCCTTTCCAATCCAGGCCGCCTGAATGCTGCCGACAGCCAGATGCACCGCGAGCTGGCCTATGTCTGGCGGGACATAGATGCCGATGAAAATATCGGTGCGGTGCTGGTGCGGGGCGAGGGTGGGGCCTTCAGCAGCGGCGGCGACTTCGAGATGATCGAGGAGATGATCCACGATTACGAGGCCCTGCTGCGGGTCTGGAAGGAAGCCCGCGACCTGGTATACGGAGTGGTGAACTGCTCAAAGCCCATCGTGGCGGCCATCGAAGGCCCTGCGGTGGGGGCCGGGCTGGCCGTGGCGCTGCTGGCCGACATTAGCGTGGCAGGCAAAACCGCCCGCATTGTGGATGGACATGTGCGGCTGGGGGTGGCGGCAGGTGACCACTCGGTAATGGTCTGGCCTTTGCTGTGCGGGCTCAGCAAGGCCAAGTATTACCTTTTGCTCAACGAGCCCCTCTCGGGAGAGGAAGCCGAGCGGATTGGACTGGTGTCCCGGTGTGTGGAGGATGGCGCGGTCTATGCCGAAGCGCTCCAGATTGCCCAGCGGCTCACCCAGGGCTCCCCCACCGCCATTCGCTTCACCAAGTATGCCCTCAACAACTGGCTCCGCATGATGGGGCCCAACTTCGACACCTCGCTGGCGCTGGAGTTTATGGGCTTTTTGGGCCCCGATGCCAAAGAGGGGCTGACGTCACTTCGGGAAAAGCGCAGGCCCCGGTTTCAGAAAAAGTCCCCTCTTTAGCGGAAGTCGCGCCCGGCTGATTCTTGTTTCACCGACCTCGAGGGCGGAATGTACCAGGAAGATGCGACGGTATTCCTCCAGCCCACATTGCTTCCAAACGACCCACACTCCCGCAGCTCCTGAAAAACAACATCCTGCGAAAGGGGCGGGGTCGGGTGTGTCCCTGTTTCAACCAGCCTCAACAACCCCAACTCGCCGTGAAACCCCTCTGGATGCCGATCACCATAGCGGCACTGACCTTCCGGCGCAGACCGAGTACCCCTACGGGGGCTTGGATAGAGCTTTGTGCAGCACCCCAAGGGGGATTGACCGTCTGGGTTCATTGGTTGATTTTGGGACGCACCCGGCGGGGTCTGCTCGACCTATACCCAACCATTCTTGCGTTAGTATAGGAGTTATGCGCCTTCAGCAGTTCCTGGCCCGCGCAGGCATTGCCAGCCGCCGCAAAGCGGAGGACTTGATTCGGGCCGGACGTGTATCCATCAACAATCAGGTTGCAGAAATTGGAGCCATCGTGCAGACCGGCGACATCGTGCGGCTGGATGGGGAGCGGGTGCGGATGCCTCAAAAAAAGGTGGTCATTGCGCTGCACAAACCCAAGGGCTACACCACCACCCACGAAGACGAACACGCTGAAAAACTGGTCTACGAGCTGGTGCCCAGGCACCCGGGCCTGCACTCGGTGGGGCGGCTCGACAAAGACACCGAAGGCTTGCTGCTGCTTACCACCGACGGCCACCTCACCCAGCTCCTGACCCATCCCAGCAACCAGGTGCCCAAGCTTTATCGGGCCTGGTGCAAGGGCGGTAGGGTGAGCAAAGAAGCCTGTCAACAACTTACCCAGGGGGTGGTACTGGGGGATGGGCCGGCCAGGGCCCTCACGGCCCAACCGGTCAAGGATGGCGTCAAACTCACCCTGACCGAAGGGCGCAAACGCGAGGTACGGCGTATGCTCCGGAAGGTGGGCTACCCGGTCGAGCGACTGGTGCGGCTGGCGGTGGGGCCCATAGAACTGGGTGAGCTCGAGGTTGGTCAGTGGCGCTACCTTAGCCAGGAGGAAATCAAGTTGCTGTACACCAACGCTGGACTGCCAAGGTTACGCAAGCCAGCCCGGGCCCAGCGCCAAAAACCTGCTGCACTTAGCAGTCAAGCCCCATCCCCTGGTAAACGCAAGGACATTTCCAGCCGGAGTGCGTCCAAGCCTAAACCGGCCAAATCACCCCAGGCCGATGTACGAGCCCAAAAGAGTACCGTAGAATCTAGCAGTGAGCGTCTTTCAACCCGGAAACGGCAAGGTACAACTCAGCGAGGCCCAGATCGTCGCTCGCATACGCGAGCTGGGCGCACAGATAAAACGTGATTACGCAGGACAGGAGCCCCATCTGGTGTGTGTGCTGAATGGGGCCTTTATCTTCATGGCCGACCTGGTGCGGGCCATAGATATGCCGCTTACCATAGACTTTTTGGCGGTTTCCTCCTACGGCAACGCCGAGAAAACCAGCGGCGAGGTGGAGCTTTTGAAGGATTTACGAATGCCCATTGCCGGACGGCAGGTAATCGTCGTTGAAGATATTGTGGACACCGGCATCACCATCAACTACCTCCTGCGCATGCTGGAAGCCCGCCAGCCAGCTTCGCTCAAAATCGCCGCGCTGCTTTCCAAACCTTCACGGCGCAAAATCGAAGTCCCCATCCATTACCTGGGCTTCGAGATCGAAGATGCCTTCGTCTACGGCTATGGCCTCGACCGGGGCCAGTTCGACCGCAATCTGCCCTTTATCACCTCTCAAGCCTGAAAAATGCTGCGTGAAAAGGCCTGTGCGGATTATTGTGGCGGACGATTTGTATCCTGAAAAACCCTCTCTTCCAGCTAACAGCCTGGGGCGCTAAAATGAGTCTCTTCAATCCTCGACATTTTTTACTTTAGACCCCAAACCGACTTTTGGCCTGCGACCTGAGACTTTCGACGTTTAGGCATGCCCCAAGCAATCAAAACCCGGTCAACCAATCACCAGCGCAACCTATGAAAAGCTATCGTTACCTTGACCTCATCACCGCTCTCTTTGTGGTGGTGCTCATCATCTCCAACATTGCCTCCACCAAAGTGGTGCTTCTGGGCCCTTTCACCTTCGACGGCGGCACTTTGTTGTTTCCGCTAGCCTACATTTTTGGCGACGTGCTTACCGAGGTATACGGCTACAAAAAAAGCCGTCGGGTCATCTGGACAGGGTTTTTCTTGCTGCTGCTCTCCACCCTCACCCTGGGCCTGGTCAACCTCCTGCCCGCCCCCACCGACGAGTTTAGTCAGAAGTCCGCCGAGGCTTTCGCGGCCATTCTGGGCCTGGTGCCGCGCATCGTGCTGGCCAGCCTGGTGGCCTATTTTGTGGGTGAGTTCGTCAACAGCTATATCCTAGCCAGGCTCAAAGTGGCTACCAACGGGCGCTGGCTGGCCCTCCGTACCATTGGTTCCACGCTGGTAGGGCAGGGGCTGGACACCGCCCTCTTTCTGCTGATTGCCTTTTATGGTGTCTGGGATAACAGCCTGCTGTGGACGGTGTTCGTATCCAACTACGTATTTAAGGTAGGCATCGAGGTGCTGTTCACACCGCTTACCTACACGGTGGTGGGCTTTCTGAAGCGGGCCGAGCAGGAGGACTATTATGACCGCAGCACAAACTTCAACCCTTTCTCAATTCGGTAGAAAAGTGTTGCTCATTTATTAAATCGGTGTGCTCGGAAAGCTCTATCAAGGCCCCCACCCTGCTGGAGGCATAGTTCCTTCAAGTCCGCACAACTGACAGATCGAGGATTGCTTCGATTACATCGGCCACGTCCTGGTCGGTCATGCGGGGGCTTAGCGGGAGACTAACCATCCGCTCATAGCTATCGTAGGCCACGGGAAAGTCTTGTGGTTTGAAACCATATTTGTCGCGATAGTAGGGGTGAATGTGAATGGGAATGAAGTGAACGGAAGTGCCAATGTTGCGGGCTTTGAGCTCCTCGATCCAGTAGAATCTGCAAAACCTCGGTCGCCGTTTCCTTCACCGCTTCCCTCAAAATCGCCTGCAGGGTATCCTGATCCATGGGGTACCTCCCTTCTCATTGGGTACCCCCATTCATACACAAACCCCTACACTTAATTCCTTACACGACCGCGGGGAGGGACGGGGAGGGGCAAACCACATGCCACTAGCCACAGGCCACGAGTCGTTCTTATACCAGATTCGGTTGGTTCATCGCCGAACGGTGACAGATCAACCCGACCGAAGGGATACGCTTTCTTCGCCGACCGTCAGAGAGGGGTGTGCTCTGGATTCAAAAAGATAGCCTCCGGGGCTCTTAGGATCGGATGATTATCTTTTTGAATCCGGTATTAGCTGCCAGCGACTTCTGCGAGGAGTCCGACCACCCGTGCCAGGACCGCTTCCGCGACCTCGCTCTTCGTCATGAGCGGCAGGTGCTCGACCACCCCACCGGGTAAGAGCAAGCTGACGCGGTTGGTGTCCACGGCAAAACCGGCGTCACGGGCGCTGATGTCGTTGGCGACGATCATGGAGAGGCCCTTGCGCTCGAGCTTGTCCTGGGCGTTTTCCAGCAGCTTCTCGCTCTCGGCGGCGAAACCCACCACCACCGCTGGTCGGCCCACCCGCCGGCGCTGCTCGGCCACGGCCAGCAGGATGTCCTGGGTGTGCTCGAGTTCGATGCGGGGCAAAGCGCCCTTCTTGATCTTGTGGGCCTGAACCTGGCGGGGACGGAAGTCGGCCACCGCGGCGGCCATGATCAGCACGTCGGCCACGCGCGAGAGCTCCAGGACGGCCTCGGCCATCTGGGCGGCGGTCTCTATGTCGGTGCGCTCGGCCCCGGTGGGGGTGCTCAGAGGGGCGGCAGTGGCCCCCACCACCAGGCTGACCCTGGCTCCCAGATCCAGCGCAGCCTGGGCCAAGGCGAAGCCCTGCTTGCCCGAGGAGCGGTTGCTGAGGTAGCGCACGGGGTCGAGGGGTTCTTGGGTGCCGCCCGCACTCACCACCACGTGCTTTCCGGCCAGGGGGCCGTTTCGGCTCGAGGCCAGGCGGACGTGCCCCAGGATTTCGCCCGGCTCGAGCATCCGCCCCAGCCCCGTCAGGCCCGAAGCCATGCGGCCCTGGGCCGGGCCCAGGATCTGCACGCCCCGCTGACGCAGAGTCTGGAGGTTGGCCTGGGTGGCGGGGTGCTCGAACATGCCGCCGTCCATGGCGGGGGCCACCAGCACGGGACAGCGCGCGGCCAGCGCGGTCAGGGTGAGCAGGTTGTCGGCCTGACCCGTGGCCAGTTTGGCCAGGGTGTTGGCGGTGCAGGGGGCGATCACCAGCAAGTCGGCACCCTCGCCCAGGCCGACGTGGACCACGTGGGCGTCGCTGTCCCACAGGCTGGTGTGGGCCTTGCGCCCGGTGAGGGAGGCGAAGGAGAGCGCCGTGACGAAGCGCTCGGCCCCGTCGCTCAGGATCACGTCCACCAGGGCTCCGGCCTGGGTGAGCTTGCTGGCAAGGTCGGCGGCTTTGTAGGCGGCGACGGAGCCGCTGACACCCAGCACGATGCGCTTGCCCTGCAGGGGGTTCACCGGTTGAGCTCCCAGATGATGCGCAGACCGTCGAGGGTCAGCCAGGGGGCGATGATCTCGATGACCGGCGTTTCCCGCGCGATGAGCTCCGCCAGGCCGCCGGTCCCGATGACCTTCATCTGCGGGCCGAGCTCGGCGCGGAAGCGGGCCACCATGCCCTCGACCAGGCCCACGTAGCCGAACAGGAGCCCCGACTGCATCGAGTGCACGGTGTTGCGCCCGATGGCCGCGGGGGGGCGTTGCAACTCGACCTTGGGCAGCTTGGCGGCCCGCTGGAACAGGGCTTCGGAAGCGATCCCGATCCCCGGTGCGATGGCTCCTCCCAGGTAATCCCCTTCGACGGTGATGGCGTCGAAGGTGGTGGCGGTGCCAAAGTCCACCACGCAGGCCGGGCCGCCGTAGAGCCTGTGCACCGCGGCGGCATCGACGATGCGGTCGGCGCCTACTTGCGCGGGGTCGTCGTAGCGCACCCGCACCCCGGTCTGGACGCTCGAGTCCACCACCAAAGGCTTCTGCCCCAGGTAGCTCTGCACGGCCTGGACCAGCGTCCCCGTCAGCGGCGGCACCACCGAGGCCATGACCACGGCGTCCACCTGGGCGGGCGAGTAGCCGCTGAAGGAAAGCAGGTTGACTATGCTGATGCCGTACTCGTCGGGCATCCGCTGGGGATCGGTGGCGATGCGCCAGCGCGGCCCCAGTTCCTCGCCCTGGTACAGGCCCAGCGTGATGTTGGTGTTGCCGATGTCAATTGCCAGCAGCATAGGACCCCCTCACACTCATACTCCCTCGAGTAGCACGTTATCGATCAGCCGGGTCTTGCCGAAATGGGCCGCCAGGGCGATGAGCACGTCACCGCCGAGGTGGGTGAGGGGCTCGAGGTTCTCGGCATCGACGATCTCGAGGTATTCGAGGCGGCACAAAGGCTCGGCCTCGAGCATCCGTCGCATCCCGGCCAGCAGCACCGCGGCCTCACGCTCGCCCTCCTGTACCTGGTCTTTGGCCCAGAACAAAGCCCGCGAGAGCACCGTAGCGGCCTGGCGCTCGGCGGGGCTGAGGTACACGTTGCGCGAACTCAGGGCCAGCCCGTCGGGCTCGCGCACGGTGGGGCAGACGACGATCTCGAGGTCGAAGTTGAGGTCGCGCACCATCTTGCGCAGCACGGCGACCTGCTGGGCGTCCTTCTGCCCGAAGTAGGCCCGCTGGGGCTGCACCAGGTGGAACAGCTTGCTCACTACCGTGGCCACGCCCCGGAAGTGCCCCGGACGGAAGCGGCCACACAGCCGCTCGGAGAGGCCCTCCACCGTGACGTAGCTTCGGTAGCCCACAGGGTACATCTCGGCGGCCTCGGGGTGGAACAAGAGGTCTACCCCGGCGGCTTCGGCCATGGCACAGTCGCGCTCCAGGTCGCGCGGGTAGCGGGCGAAGTCCTCGCTGGGGCCGAACTGCGTGGGGTTGACGAAGATGCTCATGACCGTGAAGCGGTTCTGCGCGCGCGAAGCCTCCACCAGCGAGAGGTGGCCCTGGTGCAGATAGCCCATCGTGGGCACCAGGCCGATGCTCCCGGCCTGACGCTCCTTGGCCAGGGCCTCGCGCAGCTCGGGGATGGTTCGGACCAGGCGCATTTAGACCTCCGTCTCCAGGGCCTCGAGCACGGCCTCGTCCTGGCTGAAGGAGTGCTGCTCGGTGGGGAAAGCCCCCACATCGACGTCGTGGACGTACTGCCGCACCGCCTCGGAGCACAGCCCGTGCAGATCCTGGTACTTGCGCACGTGCCGGGGGTTGAATCCGGGGAACAGCCCCAGCATGTCCTGCGTCACCAGCACCTGACCGTCGCACCCCGGCCCCGACCCGATTCCGATGGTGGGGATCTCGAGCCGCCGGCTGAGCCAGGTGGCGAGCCTGTGGGGCACCAACTCCAGCACCAGCGCGAACACCCCGGCTTCTTGCAGCGCCAACGCGCCCTGCACGATTCGGCGGGCGGTCTCGAGGGTCCGGCCCTGCGAGCGGTGCCCCCCGAAGACGTGGACCGACTGGGGGGTGTAGCCCAGGTGCCCCATCACCGGAATCCCCGCCGCTCGGATGGCCCGCACGCTCTCCAGTACCTCCAGCCCCCCTTCGAGCTTCACCGCCTTGCAGCCGCCCTCCTGCACCAGGCGGCCCGCCGCACGCACGCTCTCGTACACCCCCAGGTGATAGCTCAAAAAGGGCATGTCGGCGATCACCAGCGCCCGCCTGGCGCCTCGCGCCACGGCCTTGGTGTGGTGCAGCACGTCCTCGAGGGTGACCCGCGTGGTGTCCTCGTACCCCAGCACCACCATCCCCAGCGAGTCCCCCACCAAGATCGCATCGACGCCCGCCGCGTCGAGGATCTGCGCGGTAGGGTAGTCGTAGGCGGTGAGCATTTTCAGCTTGTGCCCGCGCTGCTTGGCCTTAGCAAAGTCGGTAACCCTGACCGGTTCCATAAACTCCGCCTAGATGTTACCCCAAGCGCCCTTCCACCGATTTACCCCCATCCTGGGTCGGCGATGATGACAGGCTTTCCGTGGGGTGCTTTCAGGGGTGCAGCCCGATGAACTCCAGCCCCGCCGTCTCCGGCCTAGGCTTTTATCACAACCCTCGGATTAGCCTGAGTAGAACTTGGGGATTCACCGAGAACTTTCTAACCGTGCGCAACACCGGCCACTTTTTGAGATGCAAGAGGTTCAGGATGACATCCCGTAAGTACATCAACCCCACCGCCCCCTTGCAGCTTCCCAACACCGTGTCTCACTTGTGGTGTAGGTGGTTCTCCACCTCCCAATGTCCCCCCCACGGACGAGTCAGCGCATAGGCGGTCTCCTCCCGTAGCTCCCCGGTATTCTTGCCACAACCCTCTGTTGCATCCCTCCGTACCTGGTGCTGGATGTGTTGATCCGTGGTCTGGTAGCTGGCAATAGCCCACCAGATCAGTCCCTAGAGCTTCGCCTGGTTCTCTTCCCCCTTTCGCTCCACCACCGCTGCAGCCAGCTCCGGGTTGCACAAAGCGGCATCCCCCGTCAGTATCCAGTCCACCCCCAGCCCCTCCATGCGTACCACCCGTCCATGCGCCGCCGCTGCCTCCCCGGCGTCGGCTGCCCCGCAGGTGTTTCCCATCCGCAGCGACAGGACGATCCCCTGTCGGGACAGAGCCCTGGCGGGCCTGTTCAGCCAGGGGCAAACAGGGTCTGCCATACCTCCTGGGCCCAGTCAAGCAAGGCGGACTGGAGGGCGTCGAGCTGCTTTGAGAGGGACTGGAAGCAACGGTAGAGGGTGGCCCAGGCGGGTACGGATACCCACCTGGTTGAGCAGGAGAGCGCGATGATCCTTCTCCCACTGGCTGATGGCCGGGATGTTGTGCCGCCCAGCCCCCACCGCCATCAAGCAGATCAGCAGCAGGTCTTGCCAGCGATGTTGCGTTTTCAAGTACTCGAGGGAATCGGGTATCCGGGTTAAGTTGCGCCCCTATAAGGTCTAGAGATGAATCCAGGCTGCGTTAGAAAATCATGCTCTGTGCGCAATACCCGAATGATTTTCGATCATGCCATTATCCAAAACATAGATGGGAGGCACTTAGATACGGTGACGGAGTGGGGATGAAAACAGCTTTCATATGTGATTAGAGCGCTCTTCACATTTTTTGAGCCATCCGGCCGCAAAAAGTCTTGTCCTGGACAGAGCAGTGGCCACAGGGAGGAGCGGCCACGCCTGTAACCCTGCATGATAAAAGCCTGTACCGTAAGTGTACTTGAAGCGGTTTTCGGAGAGAATACCGCTGCCCCAATAGGGCAGGCTCTTATCATTTGGCTGGGCATCGTCGCTTCAACCCCTCACCCGGCGACAGTGGTTTCCGCCTGAATTGCTTTATTTGGCCAAAGGGGCGCCAAACTAGCCAGCGCTGTCGCCACCCTCTCCCGCAAGGGGAGAGGGAAAGGGGAAAACGATAAAAGCCCGGCTATGTACTAGACAAATAGCCTTTGGAGGTTTGTTCTGGCCAGTTCGTGCCTGCAGCTTCTGCGTATATATTGAGAAGCATCTGCAAATTTTGTTTGGCGGAATAGTGGGTTTCAAACTCTCGACGGGCCTGCAACCGCATCTCGGCCAGTTTGTTTGGCTGATTGACAAGCCAACGAACTTTTTCAGCCAGGTCTGCAGGATTACGCACTTCAAACAAAAGACCATTCTGCTTCTCTTTGATTACCTGGGGCATCGAACCATAGTTGCTACCGATGACTGGAAGCCCCGTGGCAAATGCTTCTGCCAATGTCATGGGGAAACCTTCATAGGTCACCGAAGGAAATATCAGAAAAGCGGCCTTTTGCATGAGCTCGAATATTTCCTGACGAGGCCTGCGCCCTAGCCACTGCACCTGTGGCATGCTCTCTACCGCCTGTGCAACCCAGGGGCCTAGCGGGCCATCCCCAGCAATTTTGAGGGGAACGTCCAGGCTCATCCAGGCCTTCAGCAACACCTCTATCCCCTTTTCGGGAGCCAGCCGACCCACAAACAAAGCGTAGCCCCCCTGTCCATCACCCGAACCGGGATCGGGGTGTACAAAGTTGGGCTTGAGTCTGAGCTTCTGGGGGTTAAGCCCGCCCTGGATGAACATCTTGCGATTGTGTTCGGTCAACACGATGAAGCGGTCAACTTTATCGGCCCAGGTACGCAGCAGTCGGTGAAGCACCAGCATAGAAGCCACCACGCTCGAGGCGGCCCTACTGCGATAGCACGAATGCCATACCCCCGGCCAGGGAATGCTTCTACCTACACATTGCGTACATTCCCGACCCTCTCGCAACAAAGTTGCGTTAAGGCACAGCAGGCGGTAGTTGTGCAAGGTCTGCACGATGGGCACCCCTTCGGCTTTGAGGGCATGGTAAATAGCCGGAGAGAGCAACGGGAAAGTGTTGTGTACGTGCGCCACGTGCGGTTTGTGTTTTGCTGCCAGGGTACGCATCCGGCGATAAGCCTCGCGGTTCCACAAGGTTACCTGGGCTAGCTCGAGCGGCCCCATCTGGAACAGCTCGTCATTGTGGGCGCTGTACTCTATAACCTCCACACCCGCTTCCTTCAGCATGGTTTTCTCCGCTTGGAAAACCTGGTCTTCGCCCCCTGGCTGCTGGTAAAAGTTGTGAACGATCAGAACCCTTATATGGCTCATTGGACTCACCCCTATCAAAACCTTACCGCCCCAAGGTTGTGTGCGGTCAAATCCTCTACAGTCGATGTCTTGCATTCGCGCCATGAACGCGATTCTCAAGTTCGCTAAAGCATGCCCACAAGCCAGCTGCTTTCGGCGAATCCCCAATACTCCCCTTCTAGCAAAGCGTATGCGTAGATTTTCCTCTGCCAGTTCCTTTGTTGCAAAGCAAAACGCCACTCCTGGAAATACCCAATGGGGTCGAGTGCGCCGTACACCATGGCCTCGAGCTCGAGTTCGCTTTCCTTGACCACGGTAATGCGCGGTACACGCATGGGCGAGTCCTGGGGTCTTAGGCCCCGCCAGCAAACCGTACCGGCCTGGGTGTAGCCCAATCTCTTTGCAATGGAACAGGTCGTCAGATCGAAGGCCTTGCCCGGTACGCCAAAAGGGTACGCCAGGGCATTAACCGGAGCCCCCAGGGTTTGCTCGAGGATTTCCTTACTCAGCCGGAGCTCCTCTTCCTGTTCGTAAGGAGGCAGACTGCGCAGGTTGCGGTGGGTGTGGGTGTGCGCTCCTACCAGCATCCCGGCTGCAAACAGCTCCCGGAGAGCCTCCGTGTCCAGGAAATCCTCGGCATTAGTCTGAAAGACCCGGGCGAATATATCCAAGATGACAGGATCGCGCCGCAAAAAACCCGTCGAAACGAAAAAAGTGGCCCTTAGACCATACTTTTTTAGAAGTGGCACAGCATGTTGCAGATTATCCAGGAAGCCGTCGTCGAAGACCAGGGCGACCCGGGGCCGGTTGGATGCTATCGGCTCCAGTACCTCTGAAAAATCCACCACCTCACAGTGGGCCGCCAGCCAGGCCAGATGCTGCTCGAAGACATCGGTTGGGGTAGAGTTGAAGAGAAGGTTGTTAGATCGCACCGAATGGTAGTTCAAAACCACCGTACGTCGGTCTGGCAATTGGCCCAAGGCTTTCACTAGCCGGAAGTTCCTGAACAACAAGCTTCGCAGAGCGTGCAGTGGCCGGGTATACGGGTTCACGAAAATTTCTCCTTGTGCAAAGTACGCCTTAAGAATCGGTCTAAACTATCCAAAATCATCCTCCGAGAAACTTGACCTAAACCATGCAAGCAGAGCCGCAAGAGCCACCTTGGCTACAATGTCTCCCTGGTTCGATTGTACCTATCATGTCATACCGCGAAGGGTCAAAAGCATCCGTACGTGGCCTTCGGTGTGCTTAGAATGGGTCATATGCCACGATGGCTCGCACAAATGTATTACCCAAGCACCTCCAAGCGTGATTTACGCATTGACTGGCTGCGCGGCTTCGCGCTTTTCGTAATGATCATTGACCACATTGGAAGCGAAACCTCCTGGTTTTATTCCATTACCGGTCGTGGCAACTATTACATTAGCGCTGCCGAGGGCTTCTACTTCATATCGGGTTTGACACTGGGCATCCTGGTCGCCCGTCAGGGTTTGGGCAAATCCCTCGAGCACGTCCTGATGCGCACCTGGGTCTTGTACAGGACGACAGTTCTGATCTGCCTTGGGTTCGTCTTTGCTAGCTACTGGGGCCTTCATGTCTGGTACGAAGAGTGGGATAAATCGCAAAACCTACTCGAGTTTATGGCTGGCGCCTTGACCCTTTATAACAGCTACAACGGCTCCGGCATTTTGGCGCTGTATGTGTTCTTTATGCTGCTAACCCCGCTGGCGATCTTTTTCATATTCCGGGGCTACACCTGGGCTGTGGTGTTGGCCAGCCTGACCACCTACGCACTCAGCCAAACTTATCCCGGTGCAGTGGATGTACCCATCAGCACTTTGTTTTTTGAGCCTGCCTGGCAACTGCTGTTCTTTGGCGGTCTGATTATAGGTTTTCACCGCGAACGCCTGAGTCGGTTTTGGGCCCAGATCCCCTACGTGCGCGACGGCCTGAGCGGGCTCATCTTCCTGACCGCTGCTTTGTTCATAGTTGTGAAGGTCAACGGTCTATGGCCCCAACTTGACAAAGTGGCGATCGGTGATGATCCGCAACAACTTCTGGTCTGGCCCAGGCTTTTGCTGGTAGCCTTGTATCTGCAAGCTTTTTACCTTCTAATCACCTGGTTTTGGAAGCCTCTCAATAAAGCCACCGGCTGGCTGCTGATCCCGCTGGGTTCGGCCTCGCTATGGACGTTCACCTGGCACCTAATCGTCATGGTGCCCTTGTATAACCTGCTCGACTATCCGGAACTCACCTCCAATATCTGGGCAGGCACCGCTTTTCACCTGCTAAGTTTGCTGATCATCTGGAGCTCGATTCTGCTGTACCGCCGGTGGCGCAAAAGCCGCTCCGCACAATAAGGGCGGCCGGATTCGGCTTCAACGGTACAACAATCTGCTTGGAAGCGCCGCTTTAGTGCACCCAGATCAAACCCGGCACGTATTTGGCTACGGTAGCCCCGTATTGTATCCAGGCGCTATCATCGAGACAGACGCTAGGCTACACGACTCTCCAAACCCAAGGCCTGTCCCAACCTGGGGCGGCTTGCAGGATTGGCATAAACCACCGTAGCCGCAAAGCCCAAACCCGTCAGCAACCAGAACGGTACCCCCCCCATCGGCCCCTCCAAAAAAACATCAAAGCTGGCGTTAACCACAAATGCCAACCAATAACAGAACAACCACAAGAAAAGCCCCGCCCATAAATGGTCACCGTTCCGGGCCGCCAGGCGCCGAGCCCTTAGCACCGCCCATGCCCAGCCAATCAGCAAGGTAAGCCACAGCGCTAGCCCCGGCACACCGGAGCGAGCCAGGATATTCAGATGGCCATTATGGGGACTTCGCAGGGACTCCTGCTTGTCAACCTGGAAACCATCGGATGTGGCTAGGTTGATGCCATAGCCCTTGCCGGTCCAGAAATAGGATCCGAAAAAGGTGTAGCCAACGATTTTTTCCCACCATTTCAGTCGCCAGCGGCGATTGGCTTCCACATTCCCGGCATCGCTTACGCCAGGCAGTACGATGCTTATGAAGTTAGTGGTGATCTGTTCTATGCTCACCGACCTCGAGCCCACCACCTGCACCGAGGAAAGAAACACCATCGAAGCTAAACCAAAAAGTGCGAAGCTCAACAAAAACCCCACCGCATAGCCCACCAGGCGCGCATTAATCCTGGGGAAAAGCGAGGCCAGAGCTGGCAGTACGGCCATCACAAAAGAAACTGCCCCTCCCCGATTGGCCGCTGCGGTAAGGCCAAAAACAACCGTTGCACCCAGCACCCAAATCGGGGTGTGTAATAACGACCACCGCAGGTTTCCTCCCAAACCCAGTAAAACGAAAATTGCCGCCCCGGCCAGGTGCACACCAATATCACCGAACTTTACGACCACCAATGGTATCTGGGTACCGGGAAGACTCGGCAGGGTGATGTTTAAGGGGTCGGTCGCTATCAGTGGAAGGATCATCAGTGGGAAAAAGAGCGCATAATAGCGGTAATACCGAATCAGGATAAAAAAGGAGGAGTGGTTTTTTAGAATCACTCCATATATAAGTATTGCAAACAGGGCGTATCCCCAGATCGCTGCATCCCGTAGTGCGTTCAGGCCGTAGTTGCTCAGATACGGCAACGTCTGTAAAAGGCTCCAGGTGAAGAATGGAACAATTAAGACCATGGGCCAGGTCAAGGCCCTTTGTAGAATGCTGGGATTGAGGGTTGCTAATATCAAGCCCAACAGTAATGCCCCTTCCGCAACGTACAAAGGTGATACACCTATGTAAGCAAAGCCCTTGCCCATCAAGGTATAGCCAAGAAATAGGGCACTAATTGCCAACAAAAAAAGTTTGAGCATGGTTCATACCCCGCCTAGAGGTATTCTAGTCGCTCCTGGTTGTCTGGGGTGTTCGCTTTTTCGGCGCAGTGTACTATACCTAGAACTTATGCGAATCTTATTAGCTGGACATGCTTGCAGCCCGGATCACGGCTCAGAACCCGCAGTGACCTGGACGTGGGCCCTGTCGCTGGCCCGTCACGCCGAAGTATGGGTTCTGACACACCCTGTTTATCGCAGCAATGTAGAGGCCTTTCTGGAAGCCAACCCCAACCCGAACCTACGCTTTCACTGGGTCACACTGCCCAACTGGCTAGACCCCTGGAAACCCCCCGACGACCGGTTTATTCGCATACACTACGTTTTTTGGCAACATGCTCTGTTGAAGGCTGCCAAAGACTTGCACAGGCAGGTCGGGTTCGATTTGTCGCATTATGTTAGCTGGAATACCATAGCCATCCCCCCGCTACTTTGGCAGCTTCCGGTTCCTTTCGTGTGGGGGCCCGTTGGCGGAGGGCATCTGGTTCCAGCCGGATTTGAGCGATATCTTGGGCGCTCGGTTTACTTCGACAAAATCAGAAGCCTGAATCTTAGCACCCTCAAATGGCGACCCTCTATGCGGGCTGTGGTTCGCAATGCAGCGGCGATTCTGGCTACCAACCACGAAACCCGCCGATTGCTTGAGGCTGCCAACGCCAAGAACGTGATGCTCATGAACGTAACCGGCTTGCGGGACGATTACGTGCCTGATGAACCACCTCCACCCCCCCAGAATACCGAATTACAGTTGCTGTGGGCCGGGCGACTCGAAGCCTTCAAGGGCCTTGATCTGGCCCTCGAGGCGCTAAAGCTAGTGGCCGACCTGCCGGTGCAGCTGCTGGTAGCTGGGGAAGGCCCCATGCGAGAGGCCTGGGAAAACAAAGTTTCCAGGCTGGGTCTGGATGGTAAGGTCTCTTTCCTCGGTCAGATGAGCTGGCACGAAATAAAAAAGCAATACGCCAGCGCCGATGCTTTCGTATTTACCAGCTTACGCGACTCTTTCGGAAGCGTGGTGCTTGAGGCCATGGCCCACGGAAAACCCATTCTTACCCTTAACCATCAAGGTGTGGGCTGCTTCGTGCCAGATGATGCGGGTTTCAAGGTTACGGTAGAAAGTCCCCAAGCCACCGTTAGGGCCTTGGCCGACGGGATCCGACAGCTCCAGGCCAACCCTCACCTCAGACAGCAGATGGGACGAGCAGCTCACCGCTACGCTCTTTCTGAACGGCAGAGCCTGCGTACGGAATTCATTCTTGGTCTGTATCGCCAGCTACTCAGTAAACGCGACCATGCCCGTTTTGCTTAGCGAACCGTGGTTCGCTCAGGCACAAGGGGAACACCAGCGGCACTCAAAATCCCATTGAGCTCATTGCGATCCAGGTCACGGCTGTTGGGTCCACCACCAGGGGTGGCCTTGAACTGTGCCAGGCTGTCCATCTCGGTAATCCAGGCCAGCTGCGCCCGGTAGGTCACACTCTGGGTCGATACGGTCGGTTCACGATAGAAACGGTTTTGATCGCCGCTATTGGTGCCATTGGTATAAAGGGTCTTATTGGAAATATCGGATAACCAGGCCATAACCAACGACAGTTGGCCGGTGGCCTTCACCGCGATGGTATTGTTTTCGACCCGGTTGCCGGTAACCTCGGTGTAATCATCCCGATCTTGTTGAACTACCGAAATGCCATCGGCATTCCAGGCCACTACGTTGCCTCGCACCGTACAGCCAGAGGAATTCTGCACCACCAGACCTGCCCCCCAACCCCAGTTGGGAAAGCCAAAACCGTTTTCCCAGGCCTGGTTGTTTTCCATGGTGCAGCTCCTGCTGATTTCAAACAGGATTCCGGGGCCCGTGTTGTGGTGCAATCGGTTGCCACGAAAGGTCACCCCGTTGCAGTAGACGTCGCACCAGAAACCCGGCCCGTCGTTCTGATAGGATTCGTTGTTCTCGACCAACAGATTCTTGACCAGGGCCCATTTGCTGCCCCCGGCCTCCCAGCCGGGTTCGAAATCTTCAGTGTTATTCTGATAAACTTTGTTGCCTCGGATAACCAGGTTTTCGCCCTGACCCACAAGGCCGATCTGGCCGTTGTGGTGGATCAAATTATTCAGCACCTGTGTGCCTGGCCCATCGGTTTCCACACCGGCGCCGTGGGCGTAGGCAATATCGTTTCCTTCAATGCGCCAGCGAGGGCCACCGCCGTCGTAGATGCCGCCGTGCTGCACCTCCACCGCCGCGTGGCGGAAAGTGAAACCCTTGATAACCACATCGCTTGCCCCGGCGGTTCCCTCGAGCCAGCGGTAGCGCATAGTTACTTCCACGGTGCGGCCCAAGGGGTCGCTCCCCAGGTAAATTTTTCCATTACCCACATAGAAGTCGCCAGGCCCCACCTGCTCGAGGCTGGTTTCTTGGAATTGCGGCTGTCCATCTATAAAAACTTGATCAGGGTAAAGGCAACGACTGTTGCTGCTGCTTCTGCAAACACCTCGCAGCGGCCTATAGAAGGTAGGGTTGTAAGGCTTCGTCCAGTAACTGCCTTCCCGCACCCAGCCTTCCCACACCTCCGAACCTTTGATGGTCGCACCAGGGTCACCAATCAGCGTAAGGCGTTTGTCAATACGCACCGTTTCCCGGTAAGTGCCCGCAGCTACTCGAATGGTATCGCCAGCTTTGGCCTTACGCACCGCCTCGCCAATGGTTCCGTACGGGCTGCTAGCCGTACCGTTGCCATTACTAGCACCTGCACGCACATAGATAGCGTTGGCGGGATCGGTGGGAGAAGGGGTACCGGGCGTAGGTGGAGTGGGTACCTGGGCAACCTGGTCGCAAGCCGTACCAAGGAGGGCCATAGCAAGAAAGACCAAGATGGCGAGGTTGTTTCGGTTATTAATCATGCTGGACTCACCTACAAAGGAAGGGTGAAGGTTGCTCATGCAAAGGGCATAGAACAACACGGTTGTCACAAAAACGTTACCGCACACAGCTCAACTGATATTGTGTGCATAGAGCTACCTTCCCAACTGTAATGATGTCCGGGTTTTCTGCGGGCCAAATTAAGTGAAGAATAACAAGGCATTAATGTTGATGGGTACCTTTTCCAATTCTCCCAGGTGTATCAATGCGGCTATAGCGCCACCAAAACAACGCCGATAAGATGATCTGCAGCAAGTTGACCGCGCAAATGGTGACCACTGCTCCAGCAAGACCATGTGATTGGATGGCAGGGAATCCAAAAACCAAGACAAATATGGTGGCCAGGGTGTAAATCAAGGTTACCCATTGCACCCGTTCGCGGGAGCGCAAAGCCGCTAAGAACACACCCGCCACACCCGCCAGGAAAGGAACTGAACCGTACATGAGCAGGTAAAAGCTTATTTGTTGGTAGTTATCTCCATACAAAATCCAAAAAACTTTGCTGTGAAAAGCCCCTAGCACCAGCCAGGCTGATAATCCCATGAAAGAGAAGAGTAAAATGTACCGTAGTATCAAGCTCGACAAAGCCTTTTTTGTCTGGGCTCGAGCAAATGAAGGAATCAACAGGGAGTTGAAAGCAGCCATCACGCTGAATACCGGCAGGGCCGTATTCTCCAAAACCCGCAGTTGGGCTACGGTTTCCAACCCATGCGTACGCACCAAAATCAAATAGGGAATAGTTGCTACAGACACCCACAAGAAGCTGGAAGGTAGCCCCCAGCGGCCATAGTGCCAGTGACTGCGCAAAACCACTCGCACCAGTGCAAGCCAAAGTCGGGAGCCCCGCAGTGGGCTGGAGCCTATTCTGGCCGATGGGGCAGCTGTCCGCTTCCAACTACGTTCCACCCACCAACCCGCGCCATAAGAGGCCAGACCCACAAAACAGAGCGCTGAGAAGGCGCTCAACCAGTTGGTCTGCCAGGCTAGCCAGGCCAAGCTCACGAAGATCAGCAGGTAGACCAACCCTCCCTGCGCCGAAAAAGCGGGGGTCAGATTGGCATAACAAATACGCCTTACCGCCATGGCATACAGCACAAGCGGAAATGCCAGCGCCAGGCCCAGATAAATCCAGAAATAGTTTGAATGACGTTGTAGCAACGCCAGGCCAATCGCCCCTGCAGAGAGCCCTAAGGACAACAGCCAGTTTAGTTGCACCACAATCTGCTGATAGGTATAAGGGGCTAGGCGAAAACGATTGGCAGTGAATACCAACATCGGTTCAACAATCAAGGGATTCTGCAATTGATACGACATAATGAGAATCATCCAGCCAAAGGCAAACGCACCATAGGCATCGGGCTCGAGCCAGCGCGCCATAAGGGTATTGGCCAGGAAATTGGAAACCCCGTACAGGGCCTGATCTACCAGCGCCCACCCTGCTCGCTGAGGAAGCTTTCGGCCCAGGTTGTTAAGAATGCGCAGTTTGTTCGTCACGGTAGACCCATCAAGGCAATGGTACTGCTATGTCAGACCAAAGTTTCCGCAAAATATCTGATGGATTTCCAAGGCGCGTTTCATTTATTGTTAGCTTAAACCAAGCCCACGAAGCAAACGCCTCGGATCATTGAGTGAGGATGGAAATATTCGTTGCGACCGTGGCAAAAGCAGTAACCTGGGCTACGGAACGAGCGATAACACCTTAGTGCCGATTCAACCATCGGTTGCCTGCGTAGCGCCTATAATCGAAGAGGTATGATTCAGCAAATTCCACAGGAACCCGAAATTGACCTGGTGCGCCTGGGTCAGATACTGCGCCGTAATGGGTGGAGACTGCTATTGTTTGCCGCTTCTTTGGGGTTCCTGACATTCTTCTTTTCCTGGTTGCAGGTTCCTACTTACCAGGCCAGCTCCCGCCTGCTGGCGGCACAAAGCAGCGCTTTTTCGGGCAGCAATCTTCTAGGCACGCTACCTTCCCAGAACCTCATTGATGCCGAAGCTTACCGTGAGGCCGCCCTCAGCAACCTAGTACTGGGACGCACTCTCCAAGCCGCCAACCTACCCAGCGAGCCGCGCGACCTCGAGCTGTTTACCCGCAACGCTCGGGTACGCACCATCCAAGGCCAAAACTCTAACGTCATTATTCTGAGTGTACGGAGCCCCAACCCGCAACAAGCAGCCCAGCTTGCCAACATCTGGGCCACCAGCCTTATCCGCTGGGACGACGAGCGCGTGCGGGGCAGTTTTGGGAGCTACCGGGAGTCGCTGGAAGCTCAACTCGCGGTAGTGAAAAATCAGATCAGCCAAGCCTCCAATCAAGGTGCAGAGAGCCTGTCCGGTCTGCGCACTTTGCAAGCCTCCTTGCTGCGGGACATTGATCTGGTTCGGGCCTTAGAACGTAGTGCCAGCGGGCAGCTCTCCCTGATAGATCGGGCCGTTGCCCCCGTCCGTCCTACCAGTCCGCGTCCTGCGCTGTATGCGGTGGTGGCTTTCCTGGTGGGGCTGGTACTCGCCTTCGGCTTGCTCCTATTACGGGAAACCAGTGTACGCAATGTACGCAACGCCGACGAAGCCTTCAGCCTGACCTCACTGCCCATACTGGGTGAGTTTCCCGAGATGCCGGCGGGCACAGGGCGCACCCTCTCCCCTGAAGTGGCCAGCTACCTTGACATCAGCGTGACCCACACCATTGCAGGGGGCAGCCCACGAATTATCGCCATTACCAGTCCGGCAGCCCTCGAGGGCAAAAGTAGTGTGGCCATCAGCCTGGCGCGGGCCTGCGCCAAAGCAGGTAAGCTCACCCTGCTGATTGACCTGGACAGCCGCAAACCGGTGCTGCACCAGGAGTTTCGCATCACCAAGGGCCAGGACATCGTGAGCGTACTGGTCAACCTGCCCCGCATACACCCTCAGCCCACCCTGGTCGAGAACAACCTGTACCTGATTCCCTGTCTGCAACCCCTCGAGAACCCCCCCCGCTTGCTCTCCGAGATGTTTCGTCCCTTCATTGCTCATCTCAAGGAGAGCGGCCAGTACGACATAATCATCATTGACACCCCGCCCGTGCTGAGTGTAACCGATACCCTGATCATAGCCCCTTATGTTTCCGGGGTGCTGATGGTGGTGCGCGAAGGCCAGACCGACCGGCGCCAGTTGCGCTCGGCCCTGGATATCCTCAAGCGGGTCGGGGCCCAGACCCTGGGTCTGGTGATGAACCGGGTACGTGATAGCCAGACTTTTCCCAAGCCCGACAAAGTATACGGAGTCGGCAGAAAAGGCACCGGCATTTTCAAATCCGCCAGGCTCGAGGAAAAGTCGTAAGCCCTAAGCCCACAACATCCAGGCCCGCCCTGAGTCTTTTGTTTTCCATTTAATAAAAAATAGTTTCATTTATTGACAAAACAACGGGTAGCCACTAGCTTCAAAGCAGAGCCGGAGGCCCTCAAGATGGCAAAGAAGTCTGGATATATCTCCACTGGCAAGGAGACCGTATGCATGCTGCGCTGAGCGAGCTCGAGCGCCTCTTTCCCCCAGGCCGCTTGCTGCACAGGCCGGGCGAGCTGGTGCCTTATGAATCTGACGCCCTCACGGCCTTCCGGGCCCGGCCCCTGGCGGTGGTGCTGCCCGAAAGCCATGCGGAGGTGGAGGCGGCGGTGCGCTGGTGCGCGAAGCACCAGATTCCCTATGTGGCCCGGGGCTCCGGTACCAGCCTGTCAGGGGGGTCGCTGCCCATTGACGGGGGGCTTTTGATCGGCCTCAACCGCATGAACCGACTGTTGCGGCTCGACCCCCAGGAACGGATTGCGGTGGTACAACCGGGCTTCATCAACCTCCAGGTTTCCAACGCCGCCGCGCCCTATGGCCTCTACTACGCCCCCGACCCCTCCTCGCAACCGGTCTCGACCATTGGCGGCAACCTGGCCTTCAACTCCGGCGGGGCCCACTGCCTCAAGTACGGCATGACCTCCAACCACGTGCTGGCCGCCCGGGTGGTACTGCCGGATGGGGAAACCGTAGAACTGGGCAGCGAAAGCCTGGAAAACACCGGCCCCGACTGGCTGGGGCTGCTGGTGGGCAGCGAGGGGCTGCTGGGCATCGCCACCGAAATTACCCTTCGCCTGCTGCCCAAGCCCGAGACCTACCACACCGTGCTGGCCGCCTACGACTCGCTGGCCAAAGCCGGTGAAGCCGTGGCGGCGGTGGTGGCCTCGGGGCTCTTGCCGGGCGCCATGGAGATTATGGACTCGCTGGCCATTGAGGCCGCCGAGGCTGCCGTGAAGGCCGGGTATCCCCTGGAGGCCCGCGCCCTTTTGATTGTGGAGCTCGAGGGCGAGACCCCCCAGGTCGAGGCCGAAGCCCGCTACCTGGAGGAGGTCATCCAGAAGTCGGGGGCTTACGAGGTGCGGGTGGCCCGGAGCAACGAGGAGCGCCTGAAAATCTGGAAAGGGCGCAAGGCCGCTTTCTCGGCGGTGGGGCGGCTCTCGCCGGATTACATCGTGCAGGATGGGGTGGTGCCCCGCTCCCGGCTGGGCCAGGCCCTCGCTGAAATTGAAAAGCTCTCGGCCCGCTACGGCCTGCGGGTGGCCAACGTTTTTCACGCCGGCGACGGCAACCTGCATCCCCTGATTCTTTACAACGGGCGCATAGCGGGGGAGCTGGAGCGGGCCGAGGAGCTGGCCGGAGAAATTCTGAAGCTATGCGTGGCCCTGGGCGGCTCCATCACCGGGGAGCACGGGGTGGGCATGGAGAAAAAGGCCTATATGACGGAGATGTTCGCCGAGGCCGACCTCGCCGCCATGCGGCGCATTCGCCTGGCCCTCGACCCCCTGGAGCTTGCCAACCGGGGCAAGATGTTTCCCGGCGAGGCCCCCGCGCTTCAGTTCCACGGGGCGCACCCGCTCGAGAAAGCAGGGGTGATCTCGCGTGAGTAAGCGTTCCCCCAAGGCCAGGGGGTGGAGGTGAGCACTCCCCCCCTTCAGCCCACCAGCGCTGCCGAAGTCCAGGAGGCCGTGCGCACACACCGCCACCTCCTGCCCCGAGGGGGCGGCAGCAAGCCTGCGCTCTCGAGGCCCCACGAAGGCCAGACCGTGCTTGATATGAGCGGCCTCTCGGGGGTGCTGGAGTACGACCCCAGCGAGTATGTGTTTGTGGCCCGGGCCGGCACCAGGCTGGCTGAGGTGGAAGCCCTGCTGGCCCAGCACGGGCAGTACCTGCCCTTCGACCCGCCCCTGGTAGCACAGGGGGCGACGCTGGGCGGCACGGTAGCGGCGGGGCTCTCGGGCCCGATGCGCCAGCGCTACGGCGGGTTGCGGGATTTCATTTTGGGGGTGCAGTTTGTAGATGGCGAGGGCCAGCTGGTGCGGGGCGGGGGCAAGGTGGTCAAGAACGCCGCCGGGTTCGACCTGCCCAAGCTGATGGTGGGCAGCCTGGGGCGGCTGGGCATCCTGACCGAGGTGGCTTTTAAGGTGTTTCCCGCTCCCAAAGCCACCGCCACCCTGCTGGTCAATTTTCCCGGCCTGGAAGCGGCCCTCGAGGCCCTCTACCGGCTGGCAGGCTCCCCCATCGAGCTCTACGCGCTCGACCTGCAACCGCCTGGCACCCTGGTTCTGCGGCTGGGCGGTTTGCCAGAGGCCCTACCGGCCCGGCTGGAACGACTCCAGGCTTTTTTGGGGCGGGGGGGCGAGCCCCTGAGTGGCGAGGCTGAAACGGCCTACTGGCGCAGCCTGAACGAGCTGAACCTGGGCGAAGGGGCCCTGGTAAAAGTGGCCCTCACGGCCCGGCGCATCCCGGCCCTGGAACAGGCCCTGGGCCAGGCCCCACGGCGCTACCTGAGTGCGGGCCACCTGCTCTACCTGGCCTGGAACGCAGAGCTGAAGGCGCTCGATGCCCTCCTCCAGGCCCAGGGCTTGTCTGGTCTGGTTCTGAAGGGCGCTACGCATCGGCCCCAGATTGGAATAGACTTGGGGCAGGCCATGGGCCACAAGGTGACCAAAGCCCTCGACCCGCAGGGCAAGTTTGCGCAGGAACCCTATGCAGCACAAGATTGATGTCGAACAGCTGGGCCCCCAGGGCGAAATTATGGCTCACGCCATCGAGGCGTGTGTGCATTGTGGCTTCTGCCTGCCGGCCTGCCCCACCTACCAGGTGCTCGGCGAGGAAATGGACTCGCCCCGCGGGCGCATCTTCCTGATGAAGGAGGTGCTCGAGGGCAACCTCCAGATGGAGGAAGCCCAGCCCTACCTGGACAAGTGCCTGGGCTGCCAGGGCTGCGTAACAGCCTGCCCCAGCGGGGTGCCCTACGGCGAACTCATCTCCACCTACCGGGGCTGGAGCGAGCCCAGGCGCCACCGCTCCCCCTTCCAGAAGCTCTTTCGCATCGGCCTGCAGGAGACCCTCCCCTACCCGGCCCGCTTCCGGGCGGCGGCGTGGCTGGGGCGGCTGGGCAAGCTGGTTCAACCGCTGCTGCCGCCCATGCTGAAGGCCCCCCTCGAGCTTCTGCCCGAGGCTCTCCCCAAGAGCGAACCCCTCCCCGAGGTCATCCCCGCCGAGGGCCCTCGGCGGGCCCGGGTGGCCTTTTTGGCCGGTTGCGCCCAGCAGGTGCTGCAACCGGGTTTCAACCGTGCTACCCTGCGGGTGCTGGCCCAGAACGGGGTCGAGGTGGTGATTCCCAAAGACCAGAGCTGCTGCGGGGCGCTGGCCCTGCACACCGGCGAACGGGGGCGGGCCTTGCAGTTTGCCCGCACCAACCTCAAAGCCTTTGCCGGCGACTACGACGCCATCCTCACCAACGCCGCCGGCTGTGGCTCGGGCCTCAAGGAGTACCCCATGCTCTTCCACGGCGAGCCCGAGCAAGCCCAGGCTGCTGAACTGGCCGCCAGGGTGAAGGATGTTTCGGTCTTCCTGGTGGAGCTCGGCCTGAAGGAAGTGCCGCCCCTGAAGCGGCCCCTCAAGGTGGCCTACCACGACGCCTGCCACCTGGCCCATGCCCAGGGGGTGCGGGCCGAACCGCGCCAGCTGCTCCGGAGCATTCCGGGGGTGGAACTGGTGGAAATTCCCGAGGGCGAGCTCTGCTGCGGCTCGGCGGGTACATATAACCTCGAGCAGCCCGCCATTGCCGCCACCCTGGGCGAGCGCAAGGCCCGCAACATCCTGGCTACCGGGGCCGAGGTGGTGGTCACGGGCAACATCGGCTGCTTCACCCAGATCCAGACCCACCTCAAAAAGCTGGGGCGTGAGCTTCCGGTGCTGCACACGGTGGAGCTGCTCGAGCGGGCCTATGCCCAAACGGCCCTCCAGGAAGGCCCCTCATGAGATGGCCGAAAGCTGAAAGCTGAAGGCCAAAAGCGAATTGTGGATAGCCGGTCTGTGCGCTCTTTTTTTGCGTACAATGCCGGTTATGCGCGAGCAGCTTGTGGCCAGCTTCCAATACGCCCTGGCGCAAACCCACCCGGCCCGCCTCACCGAACAACACCTGCCCGAAGCATCCCCGGCGCTCATCGTGGCGGTGGGGAAAGCCGCGCTGAGTATGCTCGAGGCCGCTTTGGCGCGGTTTCCGCAGGCTCCTTTTATAGCGGTTCCCAAGGCCGAGGCGGGGCGGGTCTGGCCCCAATGGCCCAATGGGCGCATCCTGCCCGCCAGCCACCCGGTGCCCGACGAGAAGAGTGTGCAGGCCGGGCAGGCCATCCTGCAAGCGGTCTCGAAATTGAAGCCGGACGATTTGCTGCTCCTGCTGGTCTCGGGGGGTGGCAGCGCCCTGATGTGTGCGCCGTGGGGCGTTGATCTAGCCACCAAACAGGCTTTGACGCAGGCCTTACTTCGCTCCGGGGCCGATATTCAGGAGATCAACGCAGTCCGCAAGCACATCTCGGGCCTCAAGGGTGGGCGGCTGGCAGCGGCGACCCCGGCCCGCATTCTGGCCCTGTACCTTTCCGACGTGCCCGGCGACGACTTCGCGGTGATTGCCTCTGGGCCTACCGTGCCCGACCCCAGCACCTTTGCCGATGCGCTGGGGGTTCTGGACAAGTACGGCCTGGACTTCCCCGAGGTGCGAGCCCACCTGACCCAGGGGGTACAGGGCGCCCTGCCCGAGTCGCCCAAACCGGGGGAAGCCCTGTTTGCGCGGGTGGAAAACCGTCTGATTGGTAGCAACCAGGGGCTGCTCGAGGCCGCCCGCACCTACTGGCAGGCCCAGGGCTATCGGGCCGTGATCCTCTCCGACCGTTTCCAGGGCGAGGCCCGCGAGCTGGCCCGCTTCCACGCCAACCTGGTGCAGAGCATCCGCACCCACAAAGAGCCCTTCCGGCCCCCCGTTGTGCTGCTCTCCGGAGGCGAGGCCAGTGTCACGGTGCGCGGTTCGGGGCAGGGCGGGCGCAACCAGGAGTTTCTGGCCTGGCTGGGCTTTTATCTGGGCCAGGAGGGCCTCTGGGCCCTGGCCGCCGACTCCGACGGGATTGACGGCAATACCCTGGCCGCCGGGGCCATCTGGCAACCCGACACCTGGGAAAGGGCCAGGGGGCAGGGGCTAGACCTCAAATCCTTTTTGCGGCAAAACAACTCGCACGGCTTTTTTGCGGCCATGAACGACCTGCTCGTCACCGGCGAGACCGCAAATAACCTCAACGATTTGCGGGTGCTGGTAGTCGAGTAGAAAGTCGCTTCTAAGGGCTAATTCACATAAAATTTGAGTACAAACTGTACACTGAAGGTCGTGTATGCCCTTTCCCAGGCCTTTCGTTCGCTGCGCCAACACCTGACCAGTACGCTGGCCACTTTTTTTACCGCCCTGGTATCGTTTTCGCTGCTATTTTTGCTGGGATTGGTGCTGTGGAACCTGGATCGGGTGGTAGCCTCCCTCGAGCGCGAACTGGAGGTGGCCGCCTTTCTCAAGCCGGAGGCCCAGGCCACCGCCATTCTGAACGAGATCAAAACCTGGCCCGAGGTGAGCGAGGCCAAGCTGCAAACCAAAGAAGAGGCCCTGGCCACCCTCCAGCTCGACTACCCCTACCTGGCTCAGGCTCGAGAGTTCATCCAGAACCCCCTCCCCGACACCATCCGGCTCAAACTGACCGACCCCCAGCAGGTGCGCGAGGTGGGGCGGCGGGTGGCGCGGATTGAAGGGGTGGACAGCGTGGAGTACGGGGGCGCCCTTACCGAGCAACTGGTGCGGGTGCTGGCGGGCTTGCGGGTGGCGGTGAATATTTTGATTGTGCTGCTGCTCCTGGACACCCTTTTTAGCGTGATGGGCACCATCCGGCTCTCCATCGAAAACCGCCGCGAGGAGCTGCGGGTGATGCAACTGGTAGGGGCCACCCGGCGCTTTATCCAGGGGCCGTTTGTGGCCGAGGGCACGCTGCTCACCCTGGCTGCGGGCCTGGTGGCGTTGGGGCTGGGGGTTGTGTCGTATCGCTTTCTGGCCGAGGCGCTGCAAAACCTGCTGCCCTTCGTGCCGGTGCTGGCCGAGGGCGACCTGATCCGGGCCGCTCTGGCCATGCTGGTGCTGGCGGTGCTGCTGGGGGCCACCGGGGCTTATCTGGCCAGCCGGGCCAACCTGCGGGAGGCGGATTTATGAGGCAGGGCCTGGGGGTCGGGGGTCAGGGGTCGGGGAAGGGTGGGTTTGAAGCCACTGCACAGCCCCCAAGAAGTTGGCTCCTCCTCCCCAAACCCATTCAGCAAATCCTCTGGATGCTGGCGCTCGTGGGGGCTATTGGCTTTCAGCCCTGGGCCTTGGGCCAGCCCAGCCTGAACGAGCTTCAGCAACAGGCCGAGCAAAACCGCCGCCTGCAACAACTCCAGCAACAGCGCATCGCACAGCTCAACCGCGACCTGGCCAACCTCGATGCCGCGACCCAGCAGCAGCTCGCCGAACTGCGCCGCCTCGAGGCCGAGATTACCCGCCTCGAGCGCGAACGCGCCGAACTGACCCGGCAGATAGACCTGCTGGAAGGCCAGAAGAAGCAGGCCGAGGCCCGCATTGCCAGCCTGCAAAAGGAACTCGAGGGCCTGCGTGAGCGGCTTTCAGCCCTGCTGCAAAGCCTGCACCGCGAACGCGCCGGGCGCTACCTGCCCCTCCTGCGGGCCGAGTCCTTTACCGATTTGTCGGTGCGCAGCAAGTGGGTGGGGGTGCTGGGGCAGCACCAGACCGACCTGATGGACCGCATCAAGAACACCGTACGCCAGCTCGACGAGGAGCGCATACGGCTGGGACTGCTGGTGGATACCCTTACCGAGCGCCGGGCCGAACGGCAGCAGCGCATCGCCGCCCTGGCGCAAAACCGCCAGACCGTGCAACTGACCGTGGCCAACCTGCGGCAGCAGCGGGCCGGGCGGCAGATCATCCTGCGCGAGACCCTGCAAGCCCAGGCCCAGCTCCGGGCGGAGTTGAACGTGCTGCAGGGCCGCATTGCCGCCGAGCTGCGCCGAATTGCCGAGGAGCGCCGCCGGGCCGAGGAGGAACGCCGCCGCCGCGAAGCCGAGGAGCGCCGTCAGCGCGAGCTACAGGCCCAGCGCGAGCTCGAGCTGCAAGCCCGACGCCAGCGCGAAGAGGCCGCCCGCCGCGAGCGCGAGACCGTGCGCGAGCTGCCTTCGGTGCCCCGCGAGGTGGTGGGGGCCTTGCAGTTTCCGGTGCGCGGGGGCCGGGTAGCCGAGCCCTACGGCTTCCAGGGCAACGACTGGCAGACCCTCCAGGGCGCTGAGGCTTCCAGCCCCATCGTGGCCGCCGCCGATGGGGTGGTGATTGATAGCCTGTTCATTGCCAACCTGGGCTATACCCTGACCATCCGCCACTCCGACCAGATTGCCACGCAGTATGTGAATGTCCTCGAGCCCCGCGTCTCGGTGGGGCAGCGGGTGGGGCAGGGCCAGGTGATCGGCTTCACCGGCGGAGGCGTGCTCATCCCCAACGACCAGATGTGGTTCCGGGTGATTGTGATTGATAACAACGGCAACTTTCGCTACGTGGATCCATCGCGATATTACTGAAATCTTCTCGTAGGTTGTTGCCGATGGCTGATAGCTCATAGCGGATAGCTACATTTTGCGGCTTCCAAAGTTTACAACGACAAAGGCCCCCGAACCTGGTCAGGGGCCATCCGTCTACTCTTTTGGTGGGCGATCCGGGACTCGAACCCGGGACCTCACGCTTATCAGGCGTGTGCTCTAACCAGCTGAGCTAACCGCCCCCACAGCGAGTTATGAGTATAGCGGTGGCTTTGCCAGAGGTCAAGCCAACGTGTTGACGATTCGGCCCTGGGTCGCTAGACTTTACTGTGCGCCTGCGGCTCTGGCCCAGGCTCACAGAAACTCGAGGCGTAGCGCAGCCTGGTAGCGCACACCTTTGGGGTGGGTGTGGTCGGAGGTTCAAATCCTCTCGCCTCGACCAAAAGCAAGGCCGTTCGGGAAAAGACTCTGGTCAGATGCCGAGTCCAACCTGAACGGTTTTGTTTGTTGGGAGAAAAGTATGAGCGGTAGTGGTCTGGCGACACATCCGCTCTTCACAAACGTGGTCGCCAGACCCATTGACACAACACCTCGAGCCCCGCAGTAATGCCCTGGTAACAGCCCAGCCCTACCCTGTTGACAACAGGGGGGCTCTATGACCACGCAGCTTGGGCGGTGGGAGCACTTTTACCATCAGGCCGACGTAGGGGTGCGGGGTATAGGCCCCACCCTGGATGCAGCCTTTGAACAGGTCGCCCTGGCCCTGACCGCAGTGGTGACCGACCCTGCCCTGGTGCGGCCCACCCAGGCGGTGGTAATCGAGTGCGAGGCCAGCCGGGTCTCGCTGTTGCTGGTGAACTGGCTGAACCGGCTCATTTACGAGATGGCTACCCGCCGGATGCTGTTTAGCCGTTTTGAGGTGCACGTAAGCCCGCCCGACCTGGGGGGCGCTTTGAGCCTGTATGCACGGGCCTGGGGAGAGACAGTAGACCCCGAGCGGCACCAGCCCGCGGTGGAGGTGAAGGGGGCTACCTATAGCGAACTCGAGGTCACCCAGAACCCGGAGGGCCTCTGGGTGGTGCAGTGTGTGGTGGACGTTTGAGGAGGGGGCATGGACACAACCCGTCTCATCCAAAAATCCGAGTTTGAGTGGTGGCTGGAGGCCACCCCGCCCATGCGCGTACCGGGCATCCTGTACGCCAGCGAGGCTTTGCTGCGCGAGATGGACGACAAGGTACTCGAGCAGATGGCCAACGTGGCCAGCCTGCCGGGGATTGTGCAGGCCGTCTATGCCATGCCGGACGCCCACTGGGGGTACGGCTTTCCCATCGGAGGCGTGGCGGCCTTCCGGGAAGACGACGGCGTGGTCTCGGCAGGGGGGGTGGGGTTCGACATCTCCTGTGGGGTGCGTACCCTGCACACCGGTCTGACCGTGGAAGACCTTGCGCCGCTCAAGGAAGACCTGGCCCAGGGCCTCTTCCGGCATGTACCGGCAGGGGTGGGCAGCATCGGAAAGATTCATCTGGAACCCGCCGAGATGGACGCCATGCTTCAAGGCGGTGCCGAGTGGGCGGTCAAGCGGGGCTACGGCAGACGCGAGGATCTCGAGCGCATCGAGGAGCATGGCCGCATGGAAGGGGCCCGACCCGAGCTGGTCTCCGAGCAGGCCAAGCGGCGGCAGGCCGACGAGATGGGCACCCTGGGCTCGGGCAACCATTACCTCGAGGTGCAGCAGGTGACCGAGGTATTTGATGCCGCCGTCGCCGAGGCTTTTGGGGTAGCGGTGGGCGATGTGCTGGTCAGCATCCACAGCGGCTCGAGGGGGCTGGGCCACCAGGTCGCTACCGACTACGGCAGGCGGATGATTGAGGCCGCCCACAAGTACGGCCTGGAGCTCGCCGACCTCGAGCTTGCCTGCGCCCCCATCCAGTCCGAGGAGGGGCAGGCCTACCTGGGAGCCATGCGGGCTGCCATCAACTGCGCCCTGGCCAACCGGCAGATCCTCACCCACCTGGCCCGCGAAGCCTTCGCCTACCTGCTACCCAGGGCCGATTTGCGCCTGATTTACGATGTTTCGCACAACACCGCCAAGCTCGAGACCCACCTTGTGAACGGGCAGCCCCAGCGGCTCTACGTCCACCGCAAGGGCGCCACCCGCGCCCTGGGCCCCGGCCACCCCGACCTGCCCGACGCCTTCAAAGCAGTGGGCCAGCCGGTTTTGATTGGGGGAACCATGGGCACGGCCTCGTACATTCTGGTAGGCACCCCCGAAAGCGAGGCCAGATCCTTCAGCTCCTCCTGCCACGGGGCCGGGCGGGCCATGAGCCGTCACCAGGCCCTCAAGCAGTGGCGGGGCAAGGAGCTGGTGCGGGAGTTGGGTCGGCAGGGCATCATTGTACGAAGCCCCTCCCCTCGTGGCGTGGCCGAGGAGGCTCCTGGCGCCTACAAGGACGTGACCGCCGTGGTAGACGCCGCGCACGCCGCAGGGCTTTCACGCAAGGTGGCCCGGCTCGAGCCCCTCATCTGCATCAAGGGCTAGGCAGACCCTTGAGCCACTGCCGAAACTGCTCAATCTCGCGGCTCTGTACGGTAATAACGCCCTGGCAAAAGCGCTTGAGTTCGGCCCTGGCGGCTTGCTGCAAACACGCTCTGGACATGTCCACAGCGTCCTGGTGGTGGGGAATCATACCCTCCAGGAAGGCCCGATCCACCGGCATCTGGTGGCCGGGCATGGTCTCTTTCCCCATCATAGAAGCCTCCATCATGGGCTTCATATCGGCCCGCATCATCTGCATGTAGCGCTGGCTGGGGGCTACGCCATACCAGGATTTGAGCCAGCCGGTTAGTTGCGCTATTTCCTTGTTCTGCACGGCCACAATTGCCTGGGCCGCCTTGCGGATGCGGGCATCCTTCGAGACCTTCAGTATGGCCCCCGCCATCTCCACTGCCCCTTTGTGATGCTCAATCATCATGGACATGTAGGCAATGTCGAAGTTGCGCCCCGAGAGCTTTCTGAGCTCGTTCATGAACTGCATGGCCATGCTGCCATGGCCGCTGTGGTCGGTCTGGGCCAGGCCCCACCCGAGCAGCAGAGCCACTACGAAGCCGAACAATTTTGCGTGCATATGCGCCTCCTTAGAGATGGACTTGTCATGAACTAACCCACAAGCGGGCGTTAGCCACCTGTGTTGATGGGGGGTTTTCACTGAATAAACTCATACCTGCGGAACCAGCTTTCCCGCCGGTGCCCCGACCCTGGAACCCAGCGGCGCTCTGAAGGAGCGCAGCCGCAGGGCGTTGGACAGTACAAACAAGGAAGAGAGGCCCATGGCCGCCCCGGCCAGCATGGGCGAGAGCAGCCAGCCCGTAAAGGGATACAAGACCCCCGCCGCTACCGGAATCAAGAGCACGTTGTAGGCAAAGGCCCAGAACAGGTTGAGCCGGATATTGCGCAGGGTGGCCCGGCTCAGCGCGATGGCATTCGGCACCCCGCGCAGGTCGCCCGAGATCAGAATGACGTCGGCGGTCTCCATGGCAATGTCGGTGCCTGTACCGATGGCCAGCCCCACATCGGCCTGGGCCAGGGCCGGGGCGTCGTTGATGCCGTCCCCCACAAAGGCGACTCTGGCCCCTGAACGTTGCAGTTGTTGCACAGCCTGGGCCTTGCCTTCGGGCAGTACCTCAGCCAGCACCTCGTCTATGCCCAGTTGGCGGGCAATGGCCTGGGCGGTATGGCGGTTATCGCCGGTAATCATGGCCACCCGGAAGCCCAGCCGGTGCAGGGCCTGGATGGCCGCCGGGGTCTCGGCCTTGATGGGGTCGGCGACTGCCAGAACCGCCGTCAGCTGGCCGTTGATGGCCACGTAGAGCGGGGTCTTGCCCTGCTCAGCGAGTTGCCTGGACTGCGCTCTGAAGGGGGCGATATCCACCCCCCGTTGGGCCATGTAGCGCTCCGAGCCCGTGTCCACACGGTAGTGAGCGACCTGCCCGGTTGCGCCCAGGCCCGGCACGGCTTGGAAATCGAGCGGCTCCAACAGCTCCAGCCCTCGAGCCTGGGCGGCCCGCACGATGGCCTGGGCGATGGGGTGCTCCGATTTTTGCTCGAGGGAAGCCAGCAGCCTCTGTACCTCTGCCGGGTCGAAGTCCAGGGTTTCAAAATCGGTGAGCTCGGGGCGGCCCTGGGTCAGGGTGCCGGTTTTGTCGAGGGCCACAACGCGGGCCTCCTGCAGGGTTTGCAGGGCTTCCCCGGTGCGGAACAAGACCCCCATCTCGGCGGCCTTGCCGGTGCCCACCATCAGGCTGGTGGGGGTGGCCAGCCCCATCGCGCAGGGGCAGGCGATGATCAGCACCGCCACCGTGTTCACCAGGGCAAAGGTCAGGGCGTTCTCGCCGCCAAAAACCAGCCACACCCCCGCCGTGAGGGCCGCAATGATGAGCACAATGGGCATGAAGACCGCCACCACCCGGTCGGCCAGGCCCTGAATGGCGGGTTTGGAGGCCTGGGCGTTCTCGACCAGCCGGATAATCTGGGCCAGCACCGTACCCTCCCCCACTGCCGTGGCCCGGAAGGTCAGGCTGCCATTCTGGTTGAGCGTACCCCCCACCACTCGAGTACCCTCGCTTTTGGCCACCGGCACAGGCTCGCCCGTAATCATGCTCTCATCCACGTAGCTGTGCCCCGAGACCACCACCCCGTCCACCGGGATTTTTTCACCGGGGCGTACCACCACCAGGTCGTCCACGAGCACCTCGTCCACCGGCACTTCCAGCTCGGCCTGGCCCTTGAGCACCCTGGCGGTGCGGGCCTGCAAGCCCAGGAGCTTTTTCATGGCCTCGCTGGTGCGGCCCTTGGCGATGGCCTCGAGGTACTTACCCAACAAGACCAGCGTGATGACCACCGCCGCCGCCTCGAAGTAAACGTGCTGGGCTTTGGGCGGGAAGAGCTGGGGAAAAAGCACCACCGCCAGGCTATAGAAGTAGGCCGCCGAGGTGCCGATCATGACCAGACTGTTCATGTCGGGCGAACCCGCCCGCAGGGCCGAGAAGCCATGCCGGTAGAAGCGCAGCCCCGGCCCAAACTGTACCGGGGTGGCCAGGGCCAGCATGACCCAGTTCCACACCGCCTCGGGGGCCAGCGAGCGCAAGAACATGTGGGCCGGCATCCAGAGCATCGGCAGCATGGCCAGCAAAAAGAGCGGCAGCGAAAAGTAGTAAGCAACCGTGAAGGCCCGCCGGAGCGAAGCGATTTCCCGCTGCCGGGCTTCGCGTTCGACATCGGTGCGGTGCTGGCCGGGGGTGGCCTCGACCACCCCGTAGCCCGCCTCCCGCACGGCCCGTTTGAGCTGGGCCGGCCCGGTGAGGGCGGGCAGGTACTGAATGCTGGCCCGCTCGGTAGCCAGGTTGACGCTGGCCGCGAGCACCCCTTCGGTTTTGCGTAAGGCCCGCTCGACCCGCCCCGCACAGGCCGCACAGGTCATGCCGGTAATGCCGAGCTCGAGCTTCGCCACCAGGGGCTTGTACCCAGTCTCTTCAATTTTGGCCACGAGCGCAGCCGGGCTTACCTTTTCGGGGTCGTAGGTAACGCGGGCATTCTCGGTAGCGAGGTTGACCTGGGCCAGCTCCACCCCCTCCACCTTCTGCAAGCCCCGCTCCACGCGGGCCACACAGGCCGCGCAGGTCATGCCCTGAACGCCAATTTGAAGTTCTTTGCTCATAATGCCGATAGCCGATGGTCTATGGCCGATTGCCTAGAAAAACCATGCCTTAGAGCTTGATGACCCCAGCACGGGTTGGACGATTGCCTGAGCTCCCGAGGGGAGTGAAACTGCGCGCCGAAGGCAGCAGATGGTTTCACCGGATGAAAGCTGTTTGAAGAGCCTGCCTTGGCTGACATGGGAGTTAAGTTGCGCCTGTATGAGGTCTAAAGATGAATCCGGGCTGCGCTAGAAAATCATGCTCCGGGCGCAATACCCGAATGATTTTCGATCATGCCATTAACCAAAACATTGGTGGGAGGCACTTAGCGATACTTCAGCACTTCCATCAGTTCCTCGACCATCTGCTGGGTGTCGCCCCGCAAGGCGGCGCTGGCCACGTGGTGCTCGAGGTGGCTCTTAAGCACCATATCCCCCACCTTGTCCAGTGCGCCCTGCACCGCCTTGATTTGTTTGAGCACATCCACGCAGTAAGGCTCGCCCTCGAGCATCTTGAGGATGGCCTCGAGGTGCCCCTTGGCCGAGAGCAGGCGGTTGCGGGCCTCCTGCTGCACCTTGGGGTCAAGGTGCAGGGGGTGTTGGTGGATCATCTCAGGCCATCCTGGGGTGTAGCGAAGGGGAATCCACGCGGGCCGTGTAGCCCTCTTCCTGCACCGCCTCGATGAGCTTGTCCACCGGCGCAGAGCCGGTCACGGTAGCGCGGCCCTCTTGCAGCGAAACCTCCACCCGCTCCACCCCTTGCACGCTTTTGAGGGCTTCGGTCACATGGCGAACACAGTTGTTGCAACTCATACCTTCGATCTTGAGCTGGATCATGGTTTCCTCCACTGAGCAGAGTATACCCACCCCCCCTGGGGTGGGGTAAGGACACAAGTCACTTTTCATGGGGGTTCCTGACCGAGCTTTGAATCGGCTTGATACCATTTTTTTAGATGCACAACCGTCTTTCAGCAGCGTATGAGGTAGGAGTAGGCAGTGGAGGGTAGGTAGTGGGTTTCAAACACCTCTTCCTTACTACCACCTCCTACTACATGCAAAGCGTTCAAGTAAAGACTTTATCGCTATACTCAGCACAGCCTCTCATCAAAAATACCATTATCCTGTCCAGGACAAAGTTTTCTTGAAATCGGATGGCTCAAAATATGCGAAGAGCGCTGGATTCTACCCTGGGAGTGTTACCTTTGAGTCAGGAGGTGCTTTATGTATGCCCGTACCCACATCGAACAACACTTCACGGGCTCCGAGACCATCAGGGATGTGGTGATCGGAATGTCCGACGGGCTAACGGTGCCGTTTGCCCTGGCGGCTGGGCTATCGGGCGCAGTGGATAACAGTTTTGTGGTCTTGGTTGCCGGTATCGCCGAGGTAGCCGCAGGCCCCATTGCCATGGGGTTGGGCGGTTTTCTGGCAGCCCGCAGTGAGTCTGACCACTACAAGGCTGAGCTCGAGCGCGAGTGGCGCGAAGTGAGGGAACTCCCCGAGCGTGAGACCGAAGAGGTGCGAGCAGTATTCAGAAGGTTCGGGCTGGATGGCGAGCCTCTGGAACAAGCCACCCAGGCTGTCACGGCCAAACCCCAGGCCTGGGTAGATTTCATGATGAAAGAGGAACTGGGCCTGGAAAAACCCGACCCCAAACGGGCCTTGACCAGTGCGCTCACCATTGGCGGCTCGTACATCGTGGGTGGAGCCATTCCGCTGATACCCTATGCGCTTCGGCTTCCGATGTCGAGTGCGCTCTTGTGGAGCGTGGCAGTGACCCTGGTTGCGCTGGCTGTATTTGGGGCGGTCAAGGCTCGCTTTACCGGCATCAGCATGTTCAAAGGCGCATGGCAGACAGCCCTGGTGGGTGGTTTGGCAGCAGGGGTAGCGTTTGCGATAGCGCGCCTGGTGAGCGGGTTTGAGTAGGCGCAATTCGCGTCCTGGTTCGTCCCTACGAAGGCCAGGTGCCCATCACCCGCCGCAACACGATCAGCTCGCCGGTGTGGTAGGCATTGTGGGCAGCTACGATGTGAATCTCACGCAGGAGGTTGTGCTGGTGCTTGCCGCTATTGGGAAGCGGGGCCAACAGGTCCACCGCCAGATTCTGCACGATGGCCACCAGTTCCTGCCGATCCGCCATGAACTGCCGGATACTCGCATCCCAGCCTGAAGGGTCGGTTGTGGCGTTGGCATCGGGCCAGTAATCATCGGGGAAGGCGGGCCAGCGGTAATGGTCGGAGACGATGTAGTCCAGAATGTCGCGCTGGGCCAGCCGCAGGTGCTCGACCAGGTGCCAGAAGGTGTAGGGGCAGCCGGGGGGACGGATGTTGATGTGTTCCTCTGGAAAATCCGCCACCGCATCCTCGAAATCGGCATGGGCTTGCCGGAGGGTGAGTAGGTTTACCAGTTGAGTCCGCAGCTCGAGGTCGGGGTGCATAACTTCCTCCCAGCTAGGGGCGGGGTCGCTTGATGGTTTCGACATGGGCCCCGTTGTGCAGCACGGCGGTAAAAAGCTCCCACAAGGGCACCGCCAGCTCGGGCTCGGTGGTGAGCTCGGTAAAGCGAAAATAGGCAGCGTCGCCCGAAGGCAATACAAACGTGGGCGTCCCAAACACCCCTCTTTCGCCTGCTTCTTCCAGGTCGCGGGCCAGCTCGAGGCGGCGGTTCTCCTCGTCTTCCAGGTCGGCCATAAAGCGTTCCAAGTCCAGGCCCGCTCGGCTGACGGCCTCCACAAAGGTCTGGTCATCGTCCAGTTCTCGCCCGTCCTGGTGGCGCAACCGAAACAGCTCGAGGGCAAAGCGCAGGTGAGCAGCCTTTCCCTGCTGCCGGGCCGCGTGCGAGGCCAGAAAGGCCCGCAGGGCCCTGGGGCCCTCCAGGGGTTGCTCGGCCAGCTTCCAGACCGGGGCGCGGCGCGGCTGGCCCTGGTTTTCCGGGTGGTTGCCCTGCTCCAGACTGAAATGCCGCAGTTCCAGTTCCAGGCCCAGTTGGGGGGCTACCACATGAATCAGCTCGAGGCCCCGCCAGGCAAAGGGGCACAGGTAGTCGAGGTACACCGTAACGATCTGCATCGTTAGTCCCCAAAGTAATCGTAGGTGTGTGGGCCTTCCAGGCCCAGCATCAGGTCGAGGTTCTGCACGGCGGCCCCCGAAGCGCCCTTGCCCAGGTTATCGAAGCGGGCTACTAGAAGAGCCTGTTCGCGGGCGGGGTTCTCGAAGACGAAGAGCTCGAGCATATTGGTGCCGTTGAGGGCCTGGGGGTCCAGCACCGGGTGGTGCGCCCCGTAGGTTTCCAGGGGCATCACCCGCACAAAGCGCTGGCCCTGGTAGCGTTCTGCCAGAACCTCATGTAGCTCGGCCCCGCTGACTTTTTGGGGCAGGGCCCAGAGGTGAATGGGGATGAAGTCCAGCATGCCCTGGCGGAAGCGGGCCACCGCCGGGGTGAAGATGGGGGGGTGCTCAAGGCCCGAGTAAAGCGTCATCTCGGGCAGGTGTTTGTGGTTGAGCTCGAGGCCATAGGCGCGGTAGTCCCCGGCCAGCCGGTGCTCACCCCTCCCTTCCATGGCCTCCATCAATTGGCGCCCACCCCCGGAGTAGCCCGAAATGGCGTTCACCGAGGCCGCAAAGCCGGTGGGCAGGAGTCCCGCATCCACCAGGGGTCGCAGCAGGGCAATCACGCCGGTGGGGTAGCAGCCGGGGTTGGAAACAAAGCGGGCCTGGCGAATCTGCTCGGGCTGCTCGGAGCTTAGCTCGGGAAAGCCATACACCCAGCCCTCGGCCACCCGGTGGGCCGAGCTCGCGTCCAGAATGCGGGTCTCGGGATTTTCCAGCATGCCCACCGCCGCTCTGGCTAGGTCGTCGTGCAGGCAGAGAATGGCCACGTCCACCGCGTTTAGTAGCCGCTTACGCTCGGCTTCATCCTTGCGCTTGGCGGGGTCAATCGAGACCAGTTCGATATCGCTCCTGTGCTGCAAGCGCGCCCGAATCTGGAGGCCGGTGGTGCCGGCTTCGCCATCAATAAACACGGTGGGTTTTTTCATGGTTCTTCCCTCAACAGCTTTTTCAGCACCTCTACATCCAGCCGGTCTTGTGGGCGCAGCAAGCTCTGCTTGAGCATAACCAGCCCCTCTGGTTCCAGGTAGCGGATGGTGACATTCTCCAGTGGATAGCTTCGGCTATAGGGCAGCAGGTCGGTGTAGGTGTGGCCGTTCATTACGGTGAAGATGTCTATTGGAAAATCTTCGTTAACCCTGATGCAACCTTCCTCGCGGGTAAAGTCAGCAGGGCTCAGCTCTCGGGCAGAGCCGGAACCAAAACCCCCCAGCACCCTCAAAAGGCGCTCCAGATTTTGCTTAGAATCCTCTACCAGAACATCTACAACGAAGGTAGCCCTTGGAAACCCGCAGAGGGCTACAGCAAGCCCTCCTACCAGCATGAAATCAACCCCGCCCCTGGCGAGGGCGGCCAACAGACTTTCGAAGGTCGGAGGGCTCATTAGGTTTTACACCCAGTTCCAATAGCATGGCCCTCAGGCGAAAAACCATCGCCAGGGGCGATTCTTCGCGCGGCTTGCCAACCTGCTTGCGAACGGGTTCAAGGAGCCCCACATGCCTAGCTTAGCAGATGGTAGAGCAGGGCTTTCTGCGCGTGCAGGCGGTTTTCGGCCTGGTCGAAGACCCGAGACTTCCGGTGCAGGGTGGCCTCCTCTACCACCTCCTCGCCGTAGTGGGCGGGCAGGCAGTGGAGAAAAATTCCCTCGGGGTCAATCAGCTCGAGCATAGCCGGGTTCACCTGGAAACCGGCGAAGTCCTTGATTTTGCGCTTCTGGCTGGCCTCGGCCTCCTGGCCCATCGAGACCCAGACATCGGTATAGAGCACCTGGGCCCCCTCGGCGGCAGCGCGGGGGTCGTGGGTGAGGGTGATGTCGGCGCCCAGCTTGAGAGCTTCCATGTAGATGACCGCGTTGGGCTCATAGCCGCGGGGGGTGGCGATAGTTAGCTTTACGCCCGACAGCACTGCACACTGGATGTGCGCGTTGGCCATGTTGTTGCCATCGCCAATATAGGCCACCTTGAGCCCCCTGGTGTCGGGAAAGGTTTCCTCGATGGTCTGGTAGTCGGCCAGCAACTGCACCGGGTGCAGCAGGTCGGACAGGCCGTTGATAACGGGCTTGGAGGAGTATCTAGCCAGCTCCTCGAGGGTGGAGTGCAGGTAGACCCGGGCCATGATGCCTTCCACCCAGCGCTCGAGGTTCAACGCAATATCGCGCACCGGCTCACGGGTACCCAGGCCAATTTCGGCGTTGGTCAGATTCACTGCATGACCCCCGAGCTGGTTCATGGCCACCTCAAAGGTGGTGCGGGTACGCAGGCTGGGTTTCTCGAAGATCATGGCCAGGGTCTGGCCCTCGAGCGGACGCAACCCCTTGAAAGCCCCTCGCTTCATGGCGTGGGCGGTGTCCAGCACGGCCCGATACTCGGTAGGTGATAAATCGAGGTTGGAAAGAAAGTCGCGGCCTTTCAGGCTCGAAACCGGCTTAATAGCTTCAACCACAGGCTGCCTCCAAAGGTATCGTGCGTATAAAAACGCATCAAGAGGGTTTGATTATACACAGCATCTCGCTCGAGTCAGAGGCTCTCGAGGGCCACTTCAACCATCTGATTGAAGGTCTCCTGCCGCTCCTGCGGGGTGGTTTGCTGGCGGGTAATCAGATGGTCGCTGATGGTCAGAATAGCCAGGGCCTGCACCCCAAACTTGGCAGCCAGGGTATATAGGCCCGCCGCCTCCATCTCCACGGCCAACACCCCAAACTGGGCCCAAATTCGGTAGGCATCGGGCTGATCGTGGTAAAAAGTGTCGGTCGAGAGCACATTCCCCACCCGCACCGGCATTTCTTTGGCTTTGGCGTGGTCGTAGGCCCGGCGCATCAGCTCAAAATCGGCGATGGGGGCAAAGTTCTGTCCTCCAAAGCGCAGGTTGTTGATGGAGGAGTCGGTACAGGCTGCCTGGGCAATGACCAGGTCGCGCAGGCGCAGATGTTCGGTGATGGCCCCTGCCGTGCCCACCCGAACCAGGGTCTTGCAGCCGTAAAACTGAATGAGCTCGTGGATGTAGATGCTGGCCGAAGGAATGCCCATACCGGTGCCCTGTACACTGACCCGTTTGCCCTTGTAGGTTCCGGTATAGCCATACATGTTGCGAACCTGGTTGTATAGCACCGGGTTTTCCAGAAAGTTCTCGGCAATGTACTTGGCACGCAGGGGGTCTCCTGGGAGCAGAACGGCCTCGGCAATGGCACCGGACGGAGCAGAGATGTGTGGCGTCATGTCTGTACTTTATCGTGTAGAACAGATACCGTACATGGCCCCGGTTCGCTGGTTCGGAACCAAAGGTGGGCAAAGCCCTGCCGTATTTCCAAATTATTCATCGGCCCAGTCCCCAAAGCCCTGGTTATCGGACTGGCGCAGGATGGCGAGTTCAAGCTGGGTGGGGTTTTGAGCATACAGGCGGGCCGTCTGGTAGTCCACCCGGCCCTTGTTGTACAGGGAGAGCAGGCTTTCGTCGAAGCTCTGGTAGCCTTCCAGACCCTGTTCACGCAGCACTTCGCGCAGGCGGTCGGTCTGGCTGGGCTGCTTGAGGGCCTCGCGGATACGGGGGGTCATGGTGATGACCTCGGTCACGGGCACCCGCTCGCCATCGGTGGTGGGCACCAGGCGCTGGTGGATGATGCCCAGGAGGCTTTCGGCCAGCAGTACCCGGTTGATGTTGCGCTCTCCCTGGCTGAAGAGCTCGAGCATCCGGTTAAGCACGCTGCTGCTATCGCTGGAGACAAAGGTCGAGAGCACCAGGTGGCCGGTATAGACCGCATTGAGCACCGCCGAAGCGGTGGCCGGGTCGCGGATCTCGCCAATTACAATCACATCGGCGTTCTGGCGCATGGCTGCCAGCAGGGCCTTTTCGTAGGAAACCGCATCGGAGCCAATTTCGCGCTGGATCACTGCCGAACGCTTGGGGCGGTGCAGGTATTCGATGGGGTCTTCGACGGTGACGATGATGCGGGTGTGGTGGGTGTTGATCTCGTCTACCAGGCGGGCCAGAGTAGTAGATTTTCCAGCGCCTATAGGCCCAGTGACCAGCACCAGGCCCCGGCGCTGGTCGCGGAAGAACTCGAGGTACTCCCTACCCAGGCTCACCTTGCTGAGGTCTTTGTCCTCACTGCTCAGGGTATGCAGCACCGCACTGATGGAACCCCGCTGGTAAAAGAGGTTCACCCGTAGCCGGGTCAAGCCCGGCAGACTATAGGCCACATCCACCTGGCGGAAGGTTCGCAGGCGGGCCTGTTGCTGAGGCGTGCAGAGCTTCTCTGCCAGACTGGTGGTGAACTCCGGGGTGATGGCGCTCTGGCTCACGGTCTTGAGTTCACCCCCGATACGAGCCAGCACCGGCATTCCGACGTGCAGGTGGATATCCGAAGCGCCTTTGTGTACCAGCAGGGTGAGCATTTCTTCAAAATGCATAGGCAATCAAGGGGAAGCCTATCATCTTTGGCGTAGTCCTGATGCTGTGTTCAAACCGTAGAGCGTTAAGAATCTCCCTGCCTTCCTCATTAAGGGGCATAGAGACCGGTTTTTTAGGCCCCCTTGTTGAGGCAAAAAAAATCGCCCCTTCCGGGGAGGGTAGGGTTTTGGAAAAGCTCAGTCGAACGAGAGGCTATCGGCCAGTTGGGCCACCGGACGACCGGTGATGCGCTGGACAGCTTCGGGGATCAGGGGCAGGATGACCTCGAGGGAGTCTTTACACCCCTGGGGGCCGCCCGGCAAGTTGATGATCAGGGTTTTGCCCCGTACACCGGCCACCCCTCTGGAGAGGGCGGCCAGGGGGTTTTTCTTGTACGTCTCCATGCGGATTAGCTCGGCAATGCCGGGAGCCTCTTTTTCCAGCATCTCGCGGGTGGCCTCGGGCACGTGGTCGCGGCTGCTCAGACGGATGCTGCCGTTGGTCAGAATTAGATCCAGGCCGTCCCGATCTGTCCACAAGCGCAGCAAGCGCTTAATCTGGGCTGGCTCGTCGGGGATAATTTCATAGTTGGTAATCTCGTAGGGGCCGAAAGCCAGGGTCTCGCGCAGCACTGCATAGGTGCGGTCTTCGACCTCGCCACGGGCTTCACGGTCGGATATGGTGAGGATGCCGACTCGAATCATTTAGTACACAGTGTAGACCATAAAGATGATAGTTTTGGGTTATATGTGGCACGAGAGCATTCCACTGGAGGGCCGCTTTATCAGGCTCGAGCCTCTGGGCCTGGAGCACGCCCCTGCCCTGCTCGAGCACTTCGACGCCGAGATGGTGCAGTACCTGAGCAACGCTCCCCGAGAAGCCACCCTGGAGGCCATGCAAAACTACATCCGCTCGCTGCTGTCAGCCAAGGATCGGGTCAACTGGGCCATCTTCGACAAGGCCAGTAGCCAGATGGCGGGGCGTACCGGCTACGTACGGGTCAACCCCGAGTACCGTTCGCTGGAAACTACCACCTGGATTTTTACCCCCTTTCAGGGGGGCTATGTCAATGCCGAAAGCAAGTATCTGCTTCTCTGCCGCGCCTTTGAACAGCTAAAGGCCATTCGGGTGCAGTTCCGGGCCGATGCCCGCAACAGCCGCAGTTGCAAAGCCATCGAAAAGCTGGGGGCTACCTTCGAGGGCATCCTGCGCAAAGACCAGATTTATCCCAACGGCGTCATCCGCAACACGGCGGTTTACTCCATCATTGACGAGGAGTGGCCTCAGGTCAAAAAGGGGCTCGAGGCCCGGCTTTACAAGAAATAGTCCGGGCCCGTCCAACGTTAGGCTTTGATCTGTGAGGCAAAATCCAGGCTCTTATCATTTACCTGGGCATCGTCGCTTCAACCCCTCGCCCGGCGACAGCGGATACCGTCAGAATTGCTTTATTTGGCAAAAGGGGCGCCAAACTGGCCAGCGCTGTCGCCACCCTCTCCCGCAAGGGGAGAGGGAAAGGGGAAAACGATAAAAGCCTGAGGCAAAACCTACAAACCGGGCCTTTCCGACCCGAATCAGCTAGAATAGGGTCGGTTCCGGTTTTTTGAGCGAACGGGTGCCTGGTGATGAACCTGCCTGACTTGTTTCCCTGGGGGAAGTCGTGCATCTGACCAGCATTGCCATTTTCGATCACCACGCCTACCCGCTTTACACGGAAGAACGCTGGCGCACTGAACCGCTCGAGCGCTACTTCACCCTGAACCCAAGCCCCGAGATGCTCCCCTTTGTGCGGGACAGCCTGTTTTTTCGCCGCAGCCTCCGCGACCTGGCCGAGTTTTTTGGCTGTGAACCCAGTCTGGAAGCTCTCGAGGAAGCACGTCTGCGTCACCCCTACCTCGAGCTGGCCCGCTGGCTGTTTGCCGAGGCCAACATCTCGCACCTTCTTATCGAGGACAGCCCAGGCAACGACGACCTGTGGCCGGCAAAGACCCATGCCCAACACCTGGCTTTGGGGGTAGGGCGGATTGTGCGGCTCGAGGCTGAGCTGGAGCAATTGCTGAACCATCACGACAGCGCAAGCCGACTCCTGCAGGCCTTTGAAGCTCACCTGCGCGGGCTGACGCCATCAGCAGCCGCCTTCAAGAGCGTGGTAGCCTATCGCAGCGGCCTGGATATCGGGCGGCACAACCTGGTCGAGCTCGAGCGGGCCTACAGCGAATTGCGCCGCAGTCCACCTTCGCACCAAGCCCCGCGCATTACCAGCAAACCCTTACTCGATTCCATGCTATGGATCGCCCTGAAGGTAGCCTGCGAAACCGGCAAGGTGGTGCAGTTTCACACCGGCTATGGCGATTCCAGCCTGGATATGCGCCTGGCCAACCCCCTGGGGCTTCGCACGGTGCTCGAGGCCCCCGAGCTGCGCAGGCTTAAGGTCGTCCTGCTACACGGCTATCCCTACCTGCGGGAGGCCGGCTATCTGGCCAGCAGCTACCCCGGGGTTTATCTAGATCTGGGGCTTACCATTCCTGCCGGAAGCATACACGCCATGCGCACCGCCCTGCACGAAGCGACCCACCTGGCCCCCCTCAGCAAGGTGCTCTTCTCCACCAGCGCCCGCCACAGCCCCGAAATGTTCTGGATTGCGGCCCGCTGGGGGCGGCGCATTGTGGCGCAGGTGCTCGAGCAAGCCGTCTACAATGGCGATCTCAGCAGCGAAGAGTCCGATTGGGCTGCCCAGCGCATCCTTGCCCTCAATGCGGCCGAACTCTACGGCACCTTTGCCAGCTCTCCTACCGAGCCCGTGGTGTCATTGTTTTAGATTGTTCTGCCGCGAACGGTCTTTTTATCGCGCTCTTCACAAACGTAGCCGAGCACAAAAACGAGAATGCCTCTGGGCCCAGGCCAGGTTACGCACCCAAGCGCAGGCCGGGCCCGGCCCACGGGTGTTTGGGTTTCGAGTTTCCAGGCAGCCGCGGTTCGGTTCAGGACAAGACTTTCTTGAAGCTGGATGGCTCTGCGCCCTAACAACGCTACAGAAGGTGGGATTGGGTGGTAGTGAACACCTCTCCCCTACCCCCTGCTCTCTACCTCATCGCTCGACCAGTATGCAAAGTGCTCAAGCAAAGACCAAATCATGTAGCGCCAATGTTTTCCCCTCCGCCAAGCGCCGGCGCTCAGGGATTGCCCTCGAGCCCCTTCAAGCTGACTCGTGCCCCGGGGCCAATCTGGTTGCGGGCAAACCAGCCTTTGGGCACCACGAGCACCTGCCGGTAAACCAGCACAGGTGCGAAGCTCGGGCATGCCTTACCTACGGGCGAACTGGGGCAGGGTTCAACATCCCCCAGGGCTAGAACCTTCCCAAGCCGATCCAGAAAGGCTACCGAGATGGCCTCCTGGTGGCCCAGCCCCGACCAACTATCGTCGTGGGGAGCGGAAAACTGGTACAGGATGCCCTGCCCCTCGGATAGTTTGCGCCGGGGGAAAGGGTCTTGCGGATTGGGGTTGCGGATGACATAAACCTTGAGCGTTTGGGTTCCTTTATCGGTCGTGATGCGAAGCTCCTGACCAGGCTGAACGGGCCGCTGGGGCCGGGCCATCCGATTAAGGGTCTGGCCGGCTAGAAAATACCCGGCGGTTGAAATAGCGATAATCAGTGCCACCAGAATCACACTGTAGCCACGGAAGGGGCTCGAGCCGTTCATGGATTCTGCACAACCTCAATCTCGAACAAGAAGGGCCAGAGTTTCCCGGTCACGAAAATGCGCCGGTTCTGGCTGTCGTAGGCGATGCCGTTGAGCACGGCGTCGGGGTCGGGGTTGCGGGCCTGGGCCAGCAAGGAGAGGCCGGTCAGGTCGAGCCAGGCTTCCACGTTGCCGCTCTGGGGGTTGATGATGGCAATGCGGTTGGTCTGCCAGACGTTGGCCCAGATGCGGCCCTGAATGTACTCGAGCTCGTTGAGCCGCGTGACCGGCTGCCCCCCTGCCCGTACCGTAAGGGTGCGCTCGGGCCGCAGGGTACGCGGGTTGAGGAAGAAGAGCTGCGCGGAGCCATCCGACAGGATGAGCCGAGCCCCGTCGTGGGTCAGGCCCCAGCCTTCGGTCTGGTAGGTAAAGCGCCCCACCGGATTGAAGTTCAGGTCGTAGATGAAGCCCTCCTGGTTCTGCCAGGTGAGCTGGTAAAAGCGGTTCTGAAACAGGGTAATGCCTTCGCCAAAATATTTCTGGGCCAGCGGACGGCTTTGCAGCACCCGCCCGGTCTTGAGCTCCACCTTACGGATGCTGGACTGGCCGTAGAGGCCGGTGCCTTCATACAAAAAGCCATCGTGGTAGATCAGCCCCTGGGTAAAGGCGGTGGGGTCGTGGGGGTAGGTATTCACCACCCGGAAGCCCCACACCGGAACCTGGGGCTGGGCCAGGGCCATGCCCAGCAAAAGCCAGAGGGATAACAGGGCGCGAAGCACGCCTTTACCTTACCGCAAGCCCCCAAAGATGAATGAGACCGGGGTCAAGGGTGGAGTCTGGTATCGGCGCCAAGCCCTGCCTCTGCCAGCAGACCTTGCAGATACACCTGCAACTGGGCTTGCAGTTCCTCCGGGGTCTGGGTTGCATCCAGCACCACAAAACGCTCGGGTTCGGCGCGGGCCAGCTCAAGGTAGCCCTGCCGCACCCGCCGGTGGAACTCGAGGGGTTCGCGCTCGAGGCGATCCCGCCCTTCAAAGCGCTGCAAGCCCACCTCGGGGGGCAGGTCGAACAGGAACGTTTTGTGAGGCTTCACGCCCAGCGTCGCACCCTGGGCAACCTGGCGCAGCCAGGCCAGGTCTAGCCCCCGCCCGTAGCCCTGATAGGCCAGCGAGGAATCGAGCCAGCGGTCACAGAGCACCACCTCACCCCGCAGTAAAGCGGGTCGGATGAGGGTTTGCATATGCTCGGCGCGGTCGGCGGAGTAAAGCAGGTACTCGGCCTCGGCGCACATGGCGTCCTGGTGCAGCAATAGCCCGCGAATGGCCTGCCCCAGCCGGGTACCACCGGGTTCGCGGGTCTGCACCACCGCAAGGCCCTGCTGTTCCAACCAGGCCGCAAGCAGGCGCGTCTGGGTCGACTTTCCAGCACCCTCGGGGCCTTCGAAGGTCAGGAAGAGGCCGCGCAGGGTTTCTCCTTCGGTGTGAGCCCTCATAACCCCGTTGGATGCTCCAAAAACACCCAGGGCAGGCCAAACGCCTCTTCCAGCCGCGCAGCCAGGGCCTTGACCCCAAAGGTCTCGCTATCGTAGTGGCCTGCATAAATCACGTTAAGGCCCAGCTCGAAAGGCTCGTGGTAGTGCGCGTGCGAAGGTTCGCCGGTAATGTAAAGGTCGCAGCCCAAAGCCTGGGCCAGCCCCACATCACCGGCCCCACCCCCCGAGACAACGCCCACCCGGCGCACCTCATCCGGCCCCCCCTGGTGCAGGAGCGGCTGCATGCCGGTCAGCTCGCCGATGCGATCCACCACCTCGGCCAGGGGTTTTGCCGCGGCAAAGTGCCCCACAAAGCCAATGGGGCCGTACTTGGGGTGCGGGAAAGGCTCCAACCCCTGCAAACCCAGCTCGCGGGCCAGCACCGCATTGTTCCCCACCTCGGGATGGGCGTCGAGCGGCAGGTGGGCGGTGTAAAGGCTGATGCCTGCCGAGAACAACTTTTCCAGGCGTCTTTTCTGGTAGCCCACAATGGCAAACGGCTGCCCCCAGAAAAGCCCATGATGGGTGATCAGAAAGTCCACCTTGGCTTCTGCGGCCTGGTCGAAGATCGCCTGGGCCGCATCCACCGAGACCCCAATTTTTCGCACCTCGGCTTTACCCTCTACCTGCAAGCCATTGAGCGAGGGGTCTTTGAACTCGCGGATTCTGAGGTACTCATCCAGCCAACGAACCAGGGCATCGCGCTGCATGACTCAAGTCTAATACCGTCGTAATCTCGGCACACCCCAGGGCTCAATCAACAACTTCACGAGGCTGGCGGGAACCCAAGATGTTTTGCCTTCAGCCTTCAGCTTTCGGCCTTTCGCCCCAGTTCCCCCAGCCCCAGGCGCACCTCCTCTACCTCGTTCCAGGGCAGTATTTCGGTGCCCCGCTCGAGCGTCCGCTCGTGGCCTTTGCCCGAGAAGAGCACCGTGTCGCCGGGCCGGGCCTCCTTCAAGGCATAGCGGATGGCCTCGCGCCGGTCGGGCACCAGCACATAGCGGCGGGGGTCGCCGTGGGCCCGGGCCATGGTCTGCAAAATTGCCTCCAGAGGCTCGGTGCGGTGGTCTTCCTCGGTGAAGATGGCCAGGTCGGCCAGGCGCGCCGCCACCTGTCCGATGCCCGTTCGGCGGCCTGGATCCTGGTTGCCGGCAGCCCCGATCACCACCAGCAGGCGGTGTTGGGTGGTGGGGCGCAGGGTATGCAGAGCGGCCTCGAGGCTGGCCCCGGTGTGGGCAAAGTCCACCACCACCCGAAAAGGCTCGCGCTGCACCAATTGCATCCGGCCCGGTACACCCGGAAAACGGGCCAGCCCGGCCTGGAGTTGCGCCACCGAGAGGCCCATCCGGCTGGCGGCGGCCAGGGCTGCCAGGGCGTTCTCGGCGTTGAAGCGCCCCAGCATGGGCAACTGCACCGGGAACGACCCGATGGGCGAGATGACTTCAAACGATAGACCGCTGCTGCTTTCCTCCAGGCGCTGTAGCCGCCAGTCGCCCTGGGCGCCATAGCTCCAGGTCTGGGGGCGACCCGCCAGGGTTTGCGTCCAGGGGTTGTCGCTGTTCACCACCCTGAACCTCGAGCGCTCCAGGAGCTTCTTTTTCTCAGCAAAATAGTTTTCCATGCTGCCGTGCAGGTCGAGGTGGTCTTCATAGAGGTTGGTGAAGACACCCACTTCGTAAGAGAGCCCCCGCACCCGCTCCAGGGCCAGCGCATGGCTGCTTACCTCGAGCACCGCCTGCTGACACCCGGCTACTGTAAAGCGGTGCAGCATCTCCTGCACCTGCGGGGCCTCGGGGGTGGTGAAGTGGCCGGGCAAAAAAAGCTCCTCATCCCCAATTTTGACCCCCACCGTGGAAAGCCGGCCCACCGGCGGAGAGGCCGATTGCAACAGGTGGTGGAGCAGCACCGTAACGGTGGTCTTGCCCTTGGAGCCGGTCACGCCGACCAGCTTCAACTTTTGCGCCGGATAGCCCCAGAAGGCTGCCGAGAGGTCGGCCAGGGCGGCCCGTGCATCGGCCACCCGCAGGTAGGGTACGGGCAGGTTCAGCTCGAGCATCCCCACCACCGCCACCGCCCCCTTTGCAAGGGCCTGGGGAATGTAGTCGTGTCCGTCGAAGGGCCTGCGGCTCGGCAAGGGCACACCGGGCACGGCCACGAATACAAAACCAGGCTGCACCAGGCGCGAGTCGTGCGTAATGCCCGTCACTTCCACGGGGGGAGCGCTCTGGCCAAACAGGGAAAATAGCTCTGCCAGCGTCGGCATGGGGTTTAGTTTAGCGCCTGCTTACCGCTCCTCGAGCCGCTCCACGACTCCACCCACCCGCACCCACTCGGTAAAACCGCCCTCAATATGACACACCGGCTCCAGGCCCATCCGCTGCACCGTCTGGGCGGCCAGGGCCGAGCGCCAGCCCCCCGCGCAGTAAAAGACAAACTTCTTGCCCGAAGCAAAGATGGGCTTGTGGTAGGGGCTTTCGGGGTCTACCCAGAACTCCAGCATGCCCCGTGGAGCGTGGAAAGCGCCGGGAATCTTGCCCTCGCGCCTGAGTTCGCGGATATCGCGCAAGTCCACGAACACGTAGTCGGGGTGGCCCAGGTAACCCCTGGCCTCCTCGGCTTTGATGGTCTCGATCTCGGCCAGGGCAGCCTCGAGCAACGCTTTGTAGCCGATTTTCATACCCATGCCTCAATTTACTCATCCAGGCTCTTTAAGCTAGGTGTGCTATGCGAATGCTTTTGTGGCTCCTGCCTCTGATGCTCTCGGCGTGTGTGGCCGTACGACCTGAACCCACTCCCCCCCCACCGGTGCGGCCTGCACCCCAACCCACCAGCTTTGTGCTCAACGCGCGGCTGGGTTTGCCACCCTATCCGGGCAGCGTGGCCCTCAAGCGCGAGGAGCGGGGGGGCTCGAGCGAGGCCGAGTTCGAAACCCGCGACCCCCTCGAGCAGGTCTATACCTTCTTTCACAACTGGCTCACCAGCCGGGGCTGGGTACGCACCCGCCTCGAGTACAAGAGCGCTGCTACCAAAGTGGAGGCGGTGTACCAGCGGGGCGCTGAGCGCTTCCAGCTCGAGCTCGACCAGCAGGGCCGCAGCGGGCGGTATAAGCTCGAGATCGATTTTTAACCAGGGTTAGGGTTTCGGCCATCTAATCCTTCATTCGGCGATCCAGGGCCCTGGCATGGGCTTCCAGACCTTCCTCGCGGGCCATGCGGGCCCCCAGCGCCGAGAGCTTGCTGGCGGCTTCCTGGGTGAGCCCCACCACCGGAATCACCTTGAGAAAATCGCGTAGCGAAAGTCCACCGCCAAACCGGGCCGTGCCAGAAGTGGGCATCACGTGGCTGGGGCCTGCGATGTAGTCACCCAGCGCCTCGCAGGAGTGCTCCCCCAGGAACACACCCCCGGCGTTGCGTACCATCCCCAACGCAGCCAGGGGGTCGTGAATGGAGAGGCACAGGTGCTCGGGGGCGTACAGGTTGGCCAGTTCCAGGGCTTGCTCGAGATGCTCCACCAGCACCAGCCCGCTACGCTCCAGGGCCTGCCGGGCGATGGGGGCCCTGGGCAGGTCGGCTAGCTGGCGCTCGAGCTCCTCCGCTACCCGCTCCAATAGCTCGCGGTAGGCCGAGAGCAGCCAGGCTTCCGAGTCCGGGCCGTGTTCGGCCTGGGCCAGCAGGTCGGCGGCCAGCAGCTTGGGGTCGGCGGAGGCATCGGCAATGATGAGGGTCTCGGTAGGCCCCGGCAGCCCCTCCATGCCCACCACCCCGTACACCTCGCGCTTGGCCAGCACCACATAGCGGTTGCCCGGCCCCATGATTTTGTCCACCCTGGGCACCGTCTCGGTGCCGTAGGCCAGCGCGGCAATAGCCTGCGCCCCGCCCATGCCAAACAAGCGGTCGGCCCCCGCTACCCAGGCGGCAGCCAGTATGCCGGGGTGCACCCTGGGCGGCGTGGCCACCACAATTTCGCCCACCCCCGCAACCTTGGCCGGCACAGCCGTCATCAGCACGGTGGAGAGCAGTGGGGCCGACCCTCCCGGCACATACACCCCAACCCGATCCAGTGGGCGCACCAGTTGGCCCAGCACCCCCTCCGGCCCGGCCTCCAGAAAACCCCCCATCGGCTCGCGCCGGTAGAAGGCTTCAATGCGCTCCCTGGCGGTCTCGAGGGCATCCCGCAGGTCGGCATCCAGGCTCTCGTAGGCCTCCCGCCAGACCCGCTTGGGAATCTCCTCTACCGGATGCCCATCTATTTCCTGGCTAATGCGGTGCAAGGCGGCATCGCCTTCCTGTTCAACCTGGTGCAAAATATGCCGCACTGTTTCCAGCGCATCGCCATACTCCACCGTCATGCGGCGGTTTTTGAAGTGCCCACGGATTTGCTCTGGGGTTTTGATCATAAATAAGACCCTTTGGCAGCACAATTAAGGTCACAGGTCGCAGGTCAAAAGGTTTTGGGTCAAGAGTCAACGGTCTAGCGCAAGAGACGGGAACTTTTTCTTGCCATCGGCCATTGACCATAGACTATCGGCTCTTTGGGATTGGTTATCTGCGTTTGCGTTTTTGGCCTTCGGCTTTCGGCTCCCCCTAGTTATACCGTCTGCGGCGGCGACGACGGCGGTTGGAGCTCTCCCCTTCGCGCTCTTTGGGGGGCTCACCAGCAACCACCCTGGGCTTGCCAGGCTCCGGGGCCGCCACGCGGGGGCGGCCTGCGTTGCGCTGGGCGTTGGCGCGTGAACCCGGCTCCGAACGTCGCTCTAGAGGCTGCAAACGTTGCCCGGCCTCGAGGCGCTCCACCTGCACCAGCTCGGCCTCGAACACATGCTCCCCTACCTTCTGGGTAAGGCGCACCGGATAGCCGTCCTCGTCGAAGTAAAGCAGGCTCAGGCCGGGGCGCAGGCGGTAAACGCGCATATTGCGAAGGGTTTTCTCGCCTCCGGTGTCCACCTCGAGGGCCTGGTCGGGCAGGCGTTCGACATAGGCCCTGCCGCCCACCAGGGCGAATTTTTCGACCCCCCCCACCTCGAGGTTGAGCCTCCCCACCGCCAGAATGAGCGAGAGCGGGTCGTACATATCGGCCAGATAGGGAATGGCAAAGTCGTCCCTGCCCTGGCTCACCGTTACCAGGCCGTCTTCGCGGGAAAAATCTACCTCCATTACCCGGGCCCCGTTGCCCTCCACCCGCTCGCGGTAGCGGCGGGGCAGGCCCTCGCGGTCTACCTCGCTCTCCCAGCGCTGACGGGTTTTGGGCGGCGGAAGCTCCACATTGGCTTCCAGGGTCAGGCGCAGCCCATCCCGGCGCGGCTCCACGGTCAGGCGCTGCTCCCCTGCCGAGTGTCCGGCGTACCGAAGGCTATACCGTAGTGACTGCGGAATCGCCCAATCCATGTTCTCCATCCTACCAGCCCTGGGTCAGTCGCAAGTCCAGGGTCGAGGGTTCAGCGCCAAAGGATGAAGCGACCCAGATCACCAAAGCGCTTGTTTGTTACCTCACCCGTGTCTTTAGCCTTCGGCTTTCAGCTTTTGGCCATCGGCTATAGACTATAGACCCCTCATCTACCCCAGCGCCTCCGCCAGCAGCCGGTGAAAATGATGCACCCCCTGCTCCCGCGCCACGCTGAAGCGGCCCCGGTCGTAGAAGCGCGACTTGACTCCCTTCTGCACAGCCTCCACCACCACTTCGTCTTCCCGCTCCACCCGGTCGAGCGCAGCCCCAGCCCCCGCCTCGAGCTTGCCGGCGTCCCAGATATAGGGCAAAAACGAGACCTTGGTCAGCTCGGGCCCCAACGGGCGCACCACATTGACCGAAAGGCCCCAGGGGTAAAAGTTGAGCATCAGGTTGGGGAAGACCCAGTAGTAGTAGGCGGCAATGCGCTTGCCGTAGTCGGGGGAGTCTTTGGGCAGATCAAAGCCAGGCTCGCCGGGGGCCGCAATCCCCAGTTGCAGGTTGCACCAGTCGTAGACCTCGGTGGTGTAACTGCCGTAGTCAATGGCCGTGTTGAGCGAGGCGTGGATGAAGGGGATGTGGAAGCCCTCGAGGTAGTTGTCGCAGTAAAGCGCCCAGTTGGCCCGCACCAGGTAGTCCCGCGCGCGAGCCGGCTCGAAGTAAAACTGCCGGAAGGGCATCCAGCCGACGCGCTCCTGGATGGGCCGCAGCACCTCTTGCAGCGAAACCGCAGGGTTCAAGCTGGCAAGTAAAAACTTCTCCTGGCCCCAGGTCTCGAAGGCCACCCTGGGCAGGTCGTCCTGGGGGCTGGGAAAGCCCTGCACGCCCTCGAACTCCGGCATGGCCTGAAAGCAGCCATCCAGGCCAAAGCGCCGCCCGTGGTAGCGGCAGCGCAGGTAGCGGGCGTTGTCGCCGGTCTCGGCCACCAGCATCCCCCGGTGGGTGCACACATTGGAGAGCAGGTGCAGTTGGTCGTCAAAATCACGGGTCAGTACCAGGGGCTCGTCCAGGCAGCCCTCCAGCAGGATGAAGGGCTTGACCGTGCCGGGGGCCTTCAGGTCGTCGGTGTCGCCCACCCACTGCCAGCTCCGGGCAAAGACCTTCTCTTTGGTTTCCTCGTAAATGGCGGGGTCTTTGTAGAAGCTCGAGGGCAGGGTGGCGGCCTGGGCAATATCGGGGTGAACTTCCAGTTTCTTCATGGGTGCTCCTTGGGCGATTGGGCTGGGTGTTTTGAGTCAACAAACCAGGTCGGTACAGCCAGGCTTCGACTGTACGAGGGCGGTTGGGGTTTTATTTACCGGCAGCAATAATGGCCCTGGCAAAGCGCAATAATTTGGTCTGAATATCGAGCCAGAGCGGTTCCCATGAATAGTCGGTGCGGCGGTTTTTGCCGTACCGACTACAATACGACGCACCGCGTGCGTCGTATTGGTGGGAAACGCGACAGGAGCGCATGGCTCCCATTATAACAAGGCCCCCCGCGCCTCCAGCGGGGGGAGAGGGGGTGGGGGACTTACTTACCCCACTCCAGCTTGACAATCATCTCGCCGCCTCTGGGGCTTACGCTCACCTCGAGCTTGTCCCCACCCCGTCGGTACTCTGCCTGGTAGGCCAGGTTCTTCTTGCCCCCCTTGGACTTGAAGTTCACCTTCACCCAGCCCTTCGAGAGCAGGTCGCGGTGGTAGTAGCTAAAAATCTGCTCCACATCGCCCCCCCGGTAGGCCACGCGGTACTCGGTGTCCTCGCGGTCTTCCCACAGCACCCCGTAGCCCGGCATGGGGGTGATAAAGAAGATGGGCGGCCTGGGCACTACCGCCACCGGCGGCTCGGGATTGCTGGCCCAGCGGGGCTGCACGTTGTAGCGCACCACATCGCTCACCCAGTCGCGGTCGGGCAGCGGGGTGACCACAATCGAGAGGGCCCGGGCCAGGTTGCTGGCCCCCTGCACCCGCATCTGCCCGCTGCGGATGTCAGCAATCTGCGCGAGCGAGAGCGGCGTGCGGCTGGCCACCGCCAGTACCTGGTCTATGCCCGCAGGCCCGCTGATGGTGAACTCGTAGCGGGCCCCCGGCTCGGGGAAAAACCGAGTCTCGCCCGCACGCAGGTAGTTGTTCTGGTTGAAGGCGTTGGGCAGGATCAGGTCAATCTGGCCGTCGGCGTTGATGTTGAACAGGTAGACATAGGCGTTCTGGTTGACGCGGGTGTAAATTTTGATTTTGTCGCCGAAGAAGTAGGTAGCGTTGCCCAACCCCGAAGGGTCGCGGTCGAGCCAGGTCTGCACGTCCAGGTCGGTGGGCACCGGGTTGACAATGATGCCCTGGGGGCTCAGCACCGGCGCCGCAGAGGCCATCAGGCCCAGCAGCCCCATCATGCTTGCAATCAGTCGCTTCATCTCGTTCCTCCTGAACCCAGGGTAGGAAACCAGAAGCGCCCTGCCATGAAGCCTGCGTCAGCAAAACTTAACCTTGGCGTTGAGCGAATCTTTAGTTGCTACACCAAAAACCCCCTTATGCGAAAACTGCATAAAGGGGTTTTGGCGTTTTGGATTTGGTGGGCGACGAGGGACTCGAACCCCCGACTTCATCCTTGTAAGGGATGCACTCTACCAGCTGAGTTAGTCGCCCGTGTGGTGACCCCAAGGGGATTCGAACCCCTGTTACCGCCGTGAGAGGGCGGCGTCCTAGGCCACTAGACGATGGGGCCGTGGGGTTTTTGGCGTTGCGGGAATGGGCCCGCCAACAAGACCGTTCATCAGGGTAGCACAGGCTTGCCGGTTCGTAAAGCCAATCCCCCGGATTTCCCCGGGGGATTTTTGGTGGACCGCACAGGACTTGAACCTGTGACCAACCGATTAAAAGTCGGTTGCTCTACCAACTGAGCTAGCGGTCCGGTTTTGCAGCCTGTGGAGCAGAGAGCTTCCTACAGCCTTAGAGATTATAGGCAAAGGGCCCACTGTTGTCTATAGCGTGAGCAGCCCTAAAAAGGGCCGAGGGCCGGGCAGGCGCCGGCCCACGAGCTCCATTTGTTACCAGATATAGAAGATGGTCACGATGAAAAGCCACACCGCATCCACCAGGTGCCAGTACATCGAGGAGCCCTCGAGGGTACCCTGCTCGTGGTTGTTGATTTTGCCTGCCAGACCCTGAGCATAGGCCAGGGTGAGCCCGGTGCCCCCAATAACCACGTGCGCTCCGTGCAGCCCCACGATCAGGAAGAAGGCGGTAAACCAGAGCGCAGCCTTTTGGGCAGCTTCGGACTGCCCAGCAGCATTCAGCGCTTCAACATAGTGGCTCGAGGCAATGGCGAATTCCCAAATCTGGAAGAGGAAGAAGACCACCCCTAACAGGATGCTGATGAGCATCCCGAGCTTGAAGGGCGAGAACTTGTTAGTACGTAGATCATGGTGCGCGTAGTGCACCGTGAACGAGCTGGCCACTAGGAAGAAGGTGTTCAGAAGGGCCAGCCACAGGGCCGGACGGTGCTCCTCGGGCGGCAGCGCAGCCCCGGTCAGACGTAGGTAGAGGTAACCCGCTATCAGAATGCCGAATAAGGCAATTTCCGAGACGATGAACCAAGCCATCCCCACCCAGGCATTCGACTTGCCCGTAACAGTGTGGTGGACTACTGGGTGATCGTACTCCTTGCGCAAAGCCCACCTAAAGAGGCTATAGAAAAACACCACCAACCCCACCGCCAGCCAGCCACCCCAGCCAGGCACCCCACCCACCGGAGCGTTGCCCAGGTCGGGGGCCAGCGAGACCCCAATACCGGAGATCAAGAGCCCCACTGCAGTCATGAACGGCCAGATGGTAGGGGCCGGCAGGTGAATGGTAGCGGGGTCTACCGGGGTGGGCTTCAGGCCTTCTTTTTCCCAGTCGTAGAGGGGCCGCTCAGACTTGAACACCGTGGGGAACTGCACCGCAAAGTTGTAGGAAGGCGGGGGCGAGGAGGTGGCCCACTCGAGGGTATACCCGCCCCAGGGGTTGTCGGGGGCCTTGACGTTCTGGCGGAAGCTCTGGATCACCGCAATCATCCAGGCAATACCCCCCAGGGCCAGAATCACCGCCCCCACGGTGGAAGCGAAGTTCAGCTCATTCCACAGGTAGAGCCCATCCGGGTAGGTGTAGTAGCGGCGGGGCATCCCCAGGAAGCCCAGCACGTACTGGGGCATGAAGGTTAGCAGGTAGCCCACCAGGAAGAGCCAGAAGTGCATCTTGCCCCAGAACTCGGGGTACATGCGCCCGGTAATCTTGGGCCACCAGTAGTAAAGCCCGGCAAAGGCCAGGAAGCCCGAGCCCGCCATCAGCACGTTGTGAAAGTGGGCCACTACAAAGTAACTGTCCTGCACCTGGTAGTCGAAGGGCACCACCGCCAGCATCACCCCGGTAATGCCGCCCAGCAGGAAGTTAAACATGAAGCCCATCACGAAGAGCATGGGCGTTTTGAAGTCCAGTTGGCCGCCCCACAAAGTGCCCAGCAGGTTGAAGATCTTCACCCCGGTCGGCACCGCTACCAGCACCGTAAAGAAGACAAACACCAGCTGGAACAGGAGGCTCTCACCCACCGTGAACATGTGGTGCGCCCAGACCAAAAAGCCCACCACCGCAATGCCCACCAGGGCAAACACCATGAAACGATAACCAAACACCGGCTTGCGCGAGAAGGTCGAGGCCACTTCGGCGGCAATACCCAGGTAGGGGAGCAGCATGATGTACACCGCCGGGTGCGAATAGAACCAGAAGAACTGCTGGTATAGCACCGGGTCGCCACCAATGGTGGGATCAAACAAGCTGAGGCCCAGCTTGCGCGAGAGCAAGACCGTCAGGCTGGCTGCGGTAATACCGGCCAGGGCAAAAAGCGAGAGCATGGAGGTCGCAAAGATGCCCCAGACGAAGATGGGCATCTTCCACAGGCCCATGCCCTTGGCCCGCAGGTTGTAGACCGTAGCAGCGAAGTTGGCCGAGCCCAGGAGGCTCGAGAGCCCCACTAAGAGCACGCCCATCATGAAGAAGTCGGTGCCCAGGCCCGTAGTGCGCGAGAAGGGGTAGTAGAAAGTCCAGCCCACGTCCGGCGCCCCGCCAAAGAAGAGCGAGGCATAAATCAGCACCGCCGAGAAAACGAAGAGCCATGCCGCGAAGGCGTTAACACGCGGCAGGGCTACGTCCCGCTCCCCCAGCATGAGGGGCAGGATGAAGTTGCCAAAACCCGCCAAGCCCGCGGGGATGATAAAGAAGAAGAGCATGGTAGCCCCGTGCAGGGTGAGTACCTGGTTGTAGGCATCGCCCACCAGGAACTGCTGCTCGGGGCCCGCCAGCTGCCAGCGAATGGCCACCGCCATCAGACCGGAAAGCCCGAAGGCCACGAAGGACGTGACCAGGTAGATCATCCCGACTTTTTTGTGGTCACTGGTGGTCAAGAGATCCCAGACCAAAGCCCAGAAACTCATTCGGGAAGCGCTTTTTTGTGGAGTTGCAACCGCCATATTGACTCAAACCTCCCGTTAGAACTTCTCCAGCTTGCTAAAGTCTAGGCCATCCACCTTGTGGCTCATCAGGTAGGCCGCGATGGCCTTTACGTCGTCGTCGGAAAGGTTGGGGAAGGCCGGCATCTTGACGCCGGGCTTCATGCCAGGGGAGTTTTTGATCCAGGGCTCGAGGTACTCGGGCGTATTGGGCCACATCCCCGCCCCCACCGTGGTGCGGTTACCAAAGAAGGTCAGGTCGGGGTTGTTCACCAGGCCCTGAGATACCCCTTTAATGGCATGGCAGGCCGCGCACTGCTGTTTGTAGAGCTCCTCACCCCGCACCAGGGTAGGGTCGCTGGGCGTGGAGGCCTGGTAGGCTTTGGCGCCCGCAATCCAGCGGTCAAACTCCTCCTGGGGCACCACCTTGACCCGGAAGCGCATGTTGGCGTGGGAAGTCCCACACAGCTCCACACACTGCCCATAGTAGGTGCCCACCTTTTCGGGCGTAACCTCGAAGGGGATCACCACCCCCGGAATGGCGTCCCTCGCACCCACCAGACTGGTTATGCGGAAGGAGTGGATTACGTCGTAGTTACCGTCCACGCCGCCGGTCACTTCAAAGCGCACCGGTTTGCCCACCGGCAGGATGAGCTCGTTGGAGTTGCGAATGCCATGGTCTTTGTAGTGGAAGTCCCACCAGAACTGCCAGCCGCGCACCTCCACCACCATGGCCCCTGGGGTGGGGCGATCCAGCTTGAACATGCTCTGGGCGGTAAGGCCAAAGATGATCAGCACAATGACGGTAGGAATCACCGTCCAGGCTACCTCGAGGCGGTCGTTACCGTGCATCTGCTCGGGCTCGCTGGTCTCCTTACCCGTGCGGCGAAACTTGACCGTCACATAGATAAGCGCACCCGTGACCACCACGAACACCAGGGCCGCAAAGCCCATCACCCAGGCCAGCAGCCCCCGAACCTCGCGATTGAACGCCGAGGCATCCCGATCCAGGATGTTCAGGGTATGTCCCCCCGCCTGACCTGGCTCGGCCGCCAGCACCAACCCCAGCATAAGCAGGATTATCAAACCTATACTTCGTTGCAGCATTCCTACGTCCTCCCTTGGTTGCTTGGGCTATTCTAAGGCATTTTATTTGGAAACATTTCAGACACGGTTACCACAACCCGTACCCGGCCAGGGTATTGTATCTACATCCACAGGGCGCGGTCTACAGCCATCGCAACAAAAAGCAATGCCAGATATAACATGGAGTATTTGTACAGTGATAGCGTCCAGGGGCGCTCGAGGGTCTGATACAGGCGCAAGCTCTGCACCAGGAGTAGCCCATTCAACACCAATGCTGCCACCAAGTAAAACCAACGCAGCTCCCCCATCAGCACCGGAATCAGGGCAATAACCGCGGTCAGGATGGCGTAGAGGCAGATCTGATAGGCCGTTTCCCGCTCACCCCGCACCACCGGCAGCATAGGAATGCCCACTGCGGCGTAGTCGTCTTTGATCATGAGGGCCAGGGCCCAGAAGTGCACCGGCGTCCAGAAGAAAACGAGCAGAAATAGATACCAGGCAAAAAGGCTCAATTCGCCCGTTACCGCCGCCCAACCCACCAAAGGCGGGAAGGCCCCGGCAGCGCCGCCAATCACGATGTTGCTCCAGAAGCGGCGCTTCATGTAGAGGGTGTAAATGAGCACATACCAGCCCAGCCCGGCCATGGCCAGCAACGCAGTAGTCAGGTTGGCGCCCCACCACAAGAGCAGGAAAGAGAACACCATCAGGGCCGTGGCGAAAATAGCGGCATCGCGGGTGCTGATTTTGTCGGTGACGGTCGGGCGCTGAGCGGTACGCTTCATGCGGCCATCAATATCGCGGTCAATAACCATGTTGTAGGCATTGGCCGCACCCGCCGCCATATAACCGCCCACAAACACCACCACAAACAAGCCCAGGCCCGGCCAGCCTCCCGCCGCAATGAACATGGCCATCAGGGTGGTGAAAAGCAACAGGCTAATCACACGGGGCTTGGTTAACCAGAAGTAATCGCGCCAGGTGGCGCGTTCGGGATTGGCAACAGAGACCACCATAGTAGTTTACCTTGCTTCGGGCGCAGGAATCCTGGCCGAAGGCGCATGATACGCCAGACTCAGGGCCGAGACCGTGAGCAACAACCAGGTGACCCAGATTACATCGGACAGCAGCAGATGGGGTAGCTGGGTGTAGAGCGGCGCCAACTGCTGCACGTTGAGGTAACCCATGCCCAGTTGCAGGATAAATACCACCCCTGCTGCTCGAGCGAACCACCTGGTATAGATGCTAGGTCGAAGAGTCGCCACTAGATTAGCAATCAAGACCATATACACGCTCACCATCACCGCAATGAAGGGATGGTAGATGCGAAGCTGCACCAGAAAGTGCTCCCCTGGCGTGAGCGCACGGCCCACCGCTTCGGCGGTGTTACGCACGGGGAATAGGGTGTCGCCCAGCGAGGTCAGCGCCCCAGAGGCTGCCACCCCCAGAATTCCCATAAAGCCCAGGCCCAGAGCCCAGCCCACCCAGCCCTGCCCTTTCCAGACTGGGCGGTGATCGGGGTGGCTCGACCACCACGCCGTGAGGGCCAGTGAACCAATCAGGAAGAGGGTGTTGATGAGATGAATGGGGGCTATGACGGCCCTGGCAATGCTGGCATCCGCGCCCACCAGCCGAAAGAGCACCAATCCCGCTCCCACCAGGCTCTCGGTAATCATGAAGAACATCGAGAGCGCGGCCCCGAGCCGTACCAGGTGCCCTTGGGGGAAAGTTCGGCGCGACCAGACCAGAAGCCCAATGGTCAGGAGCAGCGAGAGGCCACTGGTGATGCGGTGGAAGAACTCAATGAAGGTTTCCAGACCCCGAAAAGCGGGCAGCACCTCGCCGTTACAGGTAGGCCAGTGCGCTCCACAGCCATCCCCGGAGCCGGTGGCCTGCACCACATCCCCCCACAGAATGACCACCAGGGTAAAAATCACCACGCCCCAGGCGTAGAAGGTAAAACGTCGGTTGTTCATAAGGAAAATCCCCCCTCTGGGGTATGCACCTCATTCTGCCAGAATCGTTCCAGAACCTCCATAAGGACATTTGTCCCCAAATGCGGGCTGAAAGCCAAAAGCTGAATGCCGAATTCAGGGCAAGCCCCTGTACATGGCTGCTTCTCATCCGTTTCAGCAAAGAGAAAACATTGGACGGAGAACTCAATAACCATCCTCAACGGATTCCAGCATGGGAAGTCAGTTTTCGGAGATGAACTCTACCTCACCGGCTGCCGCCTGGAAGCCTGCCCGTTTGTGGCTACCATCGCAAAAAGGCTTGTTTTCCGAGTGGCCACAGCGGCACAGGGCTAGTTTGGCCCGCTCGAGTACCCGTTCTTCCCCATTCAGGACGAATCTCGCGCCTTCTGGCAAATCCAGCACCAGCGACCCATTCTCACGCAAGCGGATTTTCATAAGCTTAGTTTAGGCATTATCGTTTGGCTCGAGCCGGGGCGATTGACCCTACTGGGTTCTGGGCTCGTAGTGGAGACTGGCTTTGAAGGCTTGTGAGCCTTTTATCAAAGTCGCCAACCTGCCGGAGGAGAAACCAACAATGCCCGTGAAATATCCAGGTACAACCGTTAGAGTAAGGAACAGTATGCAAAACCTCGAGTTCCCTCCCTACATCAAAAGCGAGCGGGTCAAGCAATGGATCACCCAGGCAGTCGCTCTATGCAAGCCCGATCATGTCCACTTTGCCGATGGCTCTGAAGAGGAGTACAACGCCCTCTGCGAGCAGCTTGTTGAGGCGGGTACTTTTATCCGCCTCAACCCCCAGCTGCGCCCCAACAGCTTCCTGGCCCGCTCCGACCCCAGCGATGTCGCCCGGGTGGAAGACCGCACCTTCATCTGCTCCATCAACAAAGAAGACGCAGGCCCCACCAACAACTGGGTCAACCCCAAAGAGATGCACGCCACCTTGCAGGGCCTGTTCGATGGTTGCATGCGGGGCCGCACCATGTATGTGGTTCCCTTCAGCATGGGACCGCTGGGTTCTCCCATTAGCTATATCGGCATCGAGATCACCGACTCGGCCTATGTGGTGGTCAATATGAAGATCATGACCCGCATGGGTAAGGCCGTGTATGACGTGCTGGGCGAGGATGGCGACTTTATACCCTGTATGCACACCGTGGGGATGCCTCTGGAACCCGGCCAGAAGGATGTCCCCTGGCCCTGCAACCCCAAGGTCAAATACATCGTGCATTTCCCCGAGGAACGCAGCATCTGGAGCTATGGATCCGGGTACGGCGGCAACGCCCTCCTGGGGAAAAAATGCCTGGCCTTGCGTATCGCCAGCGTGATTGGACGTGACGAGGGTTGGTTGGCCGAGCACATGCTGATCCTGGGGGTCGAAGACCCCAAAGGTCAGAAGACCTATGTAGCCGCCGCCTTCCCGTCGGCCTGCGGCAAGACCAATTTCGCCATGCTGATCCCACCCAAACCCTTCCAGGACGACGGCTGGAAGGTTACTACCGTGGGTGACGACATCGCTTGGATCAAACCCGGCCCCGATGGGCGTTTGTATGCCATCAACCCCGAGGCCGGCTACTTTGGGGTGGCCCCTGGCACTTCCTATGCCACCAACCCCAATGCCATGGAGTCCATCAAAGCCAACACCATCTTCACCAATGTGGCCCTGACTCCAGAAGGTGATGTGTGGTGGGAAGGCATGGACGGCCCACCTCCCGCCAAAGCCATTGACTGGCAGGGCCAGGAGTGGACCCCCGACTGTGGCCGTAAAGCCGCCCACCCCAACGCCCGCTTTACCGCTCCGGCCAGCCAGAACCCGGTCATTGACCCCGAGTGGGAAAATCCCAGGGGCGTACCCATCAAAGCCTTTATCTTCGGTGGACGCCGCGCCACGGTGGTGCCGCTGGTCTACCAGAGCTTCAACTGGTCGTTTGGGGTCTACCTGGGGGCCACCATGGGCTCAGAGATGACTGCCGCCGCCTTTGGGCAGATTGGCGAAGTGCGCCGCGACCCCTTCGCCATGCTGCCCTTCATCGGCTACCACATGGCCAGCTATTTCAACCACTGGCTGGATATCGGTCGCCGGGTAGTAGACCCACCCCGCATCTTCAGTGTGAACTGGTTCCGCAAGGATCAAAACGGCAATTTCGCCTGGCCAGGCTTTGGCGAAAACATGCGGGTTTTGAAGTGGATTGTAGACCGGGCTAATGGACGTGGTCGTGGCACCGAATCGCCGCTGGGGTACGTTCCCCATTACGAAGACCTGGACTGGCGCGGCCTGAACTTCAGCAAGGAGCAGTTCCAGGAGCTGATGGCCATTGACCGTGACCTATGGCTTAAAGAAATCCTCTCTCACGAAGAACTCTTCATCAAGCTCTACGAGCGGATGCCCAAAGAATTCCTGGCCATGCGTGAGCTGCTCATATCCAACCTCTGGCGTTCGCCAGAGCACTGGGATGTGGGGGGATTGGAAGACTAAACCCAGGTACAGCGCTTGCCCAACCTCCCCTCCATCAAGGGGAGGTTTTTTTAGGCATGTGGCCAACTTTCAGCAACGCACGAGATGGGGATAGGTGGTGGGAGGTAGGCGGCGGTATTCTTCATCTACACCCTACTCCCCACCTCCTAGTGGTCTGGTAAGTAAATTTATGGGTTCATTCCGAACGTAGCGAAGCGAAGAGAGGAATCTGATGTGCTTCAGTCCACTGTAATCACTGTTCCTTTGCAGAGCCAGATTCCTCGTTGCACTGCGTGCGCCTCGGAATGACTACAAGAAATCAAGAGCAGAAGTTGGGTTCAATGGAGGCATCTCAAACACTTTGTTACCAGACCACTAGTGTATGGTGGGTGTTCAAGTAAAGATGGTTCGGTCTTTGTAAAGAGCCCTCTATATTGAATACCGTGAACCGCTGCGATTTTTCCTTCTTCCACCGCTTGCGCGTCCGCTGGGCCGAGGCCGACCCACAAGGCATCGTGTTCAATGGGCACTACCTGACCTACTTTGATGTAGGCATTACCGAGTACTGGCGGGCCTTGGGTATCCCCTACCCCAGCACGGTAGAGCGCTACGGGGTGGATTTGTTCGTGGTCAAGGCCACCGTGGAGTACCATGCCCCTGCCCGCTACGACGACGAACTTGATATTGGCGTGCGTGTAGGACGCATCGGCAACAGCAGCATGCAGTTTGTTCTGGGCATCTTTCGGGGCGAGGCGCATCTAATCAGCGGCGAGGTGATTTATGTGGCCGCCGATGCCCAAACCCGCAAGCCGCAGACCGTTCCGCCAGCCCTGCGCGAACTGCTCGGTCACTAGACACCGCACTTACAGCTACCCATCAAGCGACTTGTCTCCCTTGCATCAAAAACAACCCCGTCATGCCATGAGAGAGCCAATAGGAAATCAGATACGCCCCTGTGCTAGAGGAGGAAGTTGCAGCGCACCAGATTCCTCGCTTTGCACGGAATGACCATTGCGGGGTTGAAATTGATGCATGAACGGCAAAGAAGAAAATTCACAGTAGTGCAATTTCCACAACAAAGCTCGATTACTCCACACCCTCGGCTTTCAGTTCTTGGGCCAGGGCCTCCCAGCCCTTACGGCCCATCAGGGCGTAGGTGTACTCCTTGCCCAGTTCCACCCCCGGCTGGTCGAAGGCGTTAATGTTCCAGAGCTCGCCCAGGAAGGCGGTTTGCCACATCAGGTGTTGTAGCAGCCAACCCAGGTGGTAGGCATCGAGTCTTTCCAACGTGAGGGTGTAGTTGGGCTGTCCGGCTTTGGCTAGGGCATGGGCGGTGGCCTTGGCCTCGGCATCCAGGAGCTCGAAGAAGCTCTTGCCGAAGAGGTACTCGAGCCCCTCGAGGCCCTTCACCGCCGGGATTTCCAGGTTTTCGCTGGGGGCCAGGAGCCGCACAAAGGTGGTGAGCTTGTCGTGGGGGCCCTCGCGGAAAAGCTGCACCTGGGCGTGCTGATCGGTGGTACCAATGGCCCTTACGGCGGTGGTGCCGGTGCGGACTTGGTTCCCCTGACGGTCGCGCATCTTGCCCAGCGATTCGTCGTGCAGTTGCACAAACCAGTCGGGCAGGTAGCGCAGGCGGGTCGAGTAGGGCATGAAGACCACGATGTTCTTACCCCTCTGGCTGAATAGATGGTTGACCAGGGCGGTCTGGGCCGGGAGGTTGTGTTCCAGGGCCCCTCGAGCCTGCTCGTTGGACTTTCGCGCCCCGGCCAGCAGGCTTTCCAGGTCTACCTCGGCAAAGGCCAGCGGCAGGGTGCCCACCGGGCAGGTCACGCTGAAGCGCCCACCCACCGAGGGAGGCACCTCGAAAGCCGTAAGGCCCTCGGCCTGGGCATAGGGGCGCAGAATGCCCTTGGCAGGGTCGGTGGTGACCACCACGTGTTTTTTCCAGTCGGTCACGGCCCGCTCGAGCCACTGTCTGAACACCAGAAAGGCCGCCATGGTTTCTGCGGTGGAACCCGACTTGGAAATCACATTGACCAGGGTTTTGTGGGGGTCAAGGCTGCGGAGCAGCCCAATAATGGGCTCGGGCTCCACATTATCCACAAAATGCAGCCGCACCGGGCCATTCCCCAGGGCGGCACTCACCGCCTGCGCCCCTAACGCCGAGCCCCCAATACCCAGCACCACCAGGTCTTCGACCCAGCCGTTGGCCTGGCGGTAACGCAGCACCCGGCGCAGGGTTTCGGTATCTTCGGGCACGTCAATCCAGCCCAGAAAGGCCTCGGGGCTGGATTTGCGATTCCATAGCGCATCGCGCGCCGCTTCCAGGCTCCGCGCATGGGCTGCCAGCATCGCTGGCCAGTCAATCCCCTGTGAGCCGATGCGCTGGGAATGTAGGTTCTTAAGGTCAAGATGCAACATGCGATTAGTCTAATCGGAAATGGCCAGATGGAAACAAAATGCTAGACTGAGAAAGGTGTCGCCTGTTGTTAACCAGTAGCAAGACCCAGAACTGCCATGACCAAACTTTCCCATGAACCCGTGGTGACCCCCCTATCGCCCGCAGAGCATTCGGCGGTGGCGACCCTGTGGCAGGGCCTGGAACCGCATCTGCACTATCTGACGGCTCACTCAAAAGCACAGGTGCGGGCGGCGCTGGAGTTCGCCTACAGAGCCCACGAGGGCCAGAAGCGCAAGAGCGGGGAGCCCTACATCATTCACCCGGTCGCGGTAGCGCAAATTCTGGCCGAGCTGGGCCTGGACGCCGAAACGCTCATGGCCGGGCTGCTGCACGACACCATCGAGGATACCGAGGTACGGCCTGAGGAAATAGAGGAGCGCTTCGGGGCGGCGGTGCGCAAAATTGTGGAGGGGGAGACCAAGGTTTCCAAGCTCTACAAGCTGGCCCACGCCGCCCAGGAAGACAAGCCCGCCGAGGAAAAGCACGCCGAAGACCTGCGTCAGATGTTCATCGCCATGGCCGAGGACGTGCGGATTATCATCGTCAAACTGGCCGACCGGCTGCACAACCTGCGTACCCTGGAGTTCATGCCCCCCCACAAACAACAGCGCATCGCCCGCGAAACCCTGGAAATTTATGCCCCGCTGGCCCACCGGCTGGGGATTGGGCAGGTTAAGCTCGAGCTCGAAGACCTCTCCTTCCGCTACCTCGACCCCGCGAATTACCAGGCCCTCGAGACCCGCCTCAAAAGCCACCGGGCCGAGCGCGAGGCCGCCGTACAGGCCGCCAAGGAGAAGCTCGAGCAAGCCCTGGCGCGCGACTTTATCCTCAAGCAGTCCATCAAGAACATCGAGGTCACGGGCCGCACCAAACACCTTTTTTCCATCTGGAAGAAGATGGAGCGGGAAGGCAAAGCCATCGAGCAAATCTACGACCTGCTGGCCCTGCGGGTGATCCTGGAGCCGCGCCAGGGCCCGAACCCCGAAGAGAACGCCCTGCGCGAGAAACAGGTCTGCTACCACGTGCTGGGGCTGGTGCATGCCCTCTGGCAGCCCATCCCGGGCCGGGTCAAGGACTACATTGCGGTGCCCAAGCCCAATGGCTACCAGTCGCTGCACACCACCGTCATTGCGGTGAATGGCCTGCCGCTAGAGGTTCAGATTCGCACCCGGGAAATGCACCAGGTAGCCGAGTTTGGAATTGCTGCCCACTGGCTCTACAAGGAAGGTGTGACCGACCCCGAGGCCCTCAAGCGGCGGGTGAGCTGGCTCAAAAGCATTCAGGACTGGCAGCAGGAGTACAGCAACTCCCGCGATTTTGTCGAGGCCGTCACCAAAGAACTGCTGGGTGGGCGGGTGTTTGTCTTTACCCCCAAGGGCAAAATCATCAACCTACCCAAAGGCTCCACGCCGGTGGATTTCGCTTACCACATCCACACCGAGGTAGGTCATCACATGGTGGGGGCCAAGGTCAACGGGCGCATCGTACCCCTCAGCTACGAGCTGCAAAACGGCGAGATTGTCGAAATTCTCACCGCCAAGACCGCCCATCCTTCCAAAGACTGGATGGAGTATGCCAAAACCCGCTCGGCCAAGCAAAAAGTGCGGATGTTCTTCCGCGCCTTTGAGCGAGCCGAGACCCTGGAAAAGGGTTCGCGGATGCTGGAAAAGTACTTCAAGCGGCGGGGACTGCCCAAACCTTTGGAAAGCCAGCTCGAGGAGGTGGGCCGCAAACTCATCAAAAGCGCCTCACCCGAGGATTTGTACGCAGCCATCGCCGGGGGCCGGGTGGCACCCCAGCAGGTTGCCCGCATCCTGGCTCCAAAAACAGAAACGGTCGCTCCCAAAACCAAGCCGGTCAAGAACGAGCTGGGCATCCGCCTCGAGTCCAATCTGAACGTCCCCATCAAGCTGGCCAGTTGCTGCGAGCCCGCCAAGGGCGATGCCATCCTGAGCTACATCACCCGGGGGCGGGGGGTGACTATTCATAAAGCAAGTTGCCCCAACATGCGCCGCCTGATGGAGCAGGATTCGGGGCGGGTGGTGCCCGCCTACTGGGAAGGGCTTGGCCGGGTCATGCAAATAGAAGTCCTGGCCGACGACCGGGCCGGCCTGCTGCGCGACATCATGGACGCCATTGCCTCGATGGGCAAGAGCGCTATGGGCGTGAACTCGAGTCCCACCTCACCCCTCTCCTCCTTGTTTCGCATCAATACCCGTGTAGACCTGACCGAAGGTGAGCAAAAGGTGCTGGATGAGCGCCTGCGCAGCGTGCCTAACGTGCGCACGGTGAACTGGTCGCAGGTACTGTAGGTGTCGAGGGTTGAGGGTCTAGCGTCGGGGGCCAACAGTGCAAAGGGCTTTTGCGCTTACCTATGGGCTCCAGTCTTCTGGCCATCGGCGACTTCCCCCTTATGAATCCGCTTCCAGCTCTGCTCATCGCCTTTGCTGTGGGCCTGCTGGCCGAACGGCTGGGCTGGCTTAGGCCCAATGCTGCCTGGGCTGCGGCACTGGTGGGCGGGTTGCCGCTGTGGGCGGGGGGCCCAACGGCTGCGCTGGCAGTCATTTTTTTGGTAGCGCTGGGCAGCATCGCTAGTCGGCTCAATCCCAAAAGCCATGACCGCTCAGGTCGCACGGCTTTTCAAGTGCTGGCCAATGGGCTTCCGGCTGCAATAGGCATGGCGCTGGGGTCGCCGGTCTTTTTTCTGGCTGCGCTGGCTACAGCCGCCGCCGACACGCTGGCCACCGAAATGGGCAGCCGTAGTCGGTGGGCCTGGCACCCGCTCAAAGGACGGGTAGAGACCGGAACCAACGCAGCGGTGAGTGGGCCCGGAACCCTTGCACTGGTGCTGGGGGCTGGGCTATTTGCGCCCTGGGCCTGGGGGCTGGGTGTGCCGGCTCAGGCTGTGGTGCTGGGCGGCATTGCCGGGGCTCTGGCCGACACCCTGCTGGGGTTGTTGGAAGACCGTTTTGAATGGTGGAGCAACGACCTGACCAATCTGCTGGCTACCGCCACAGGCGGTTGGGTGGCGCTGTGGCTGGCTTGAAGGGCTGAAACCGGCATTAACCTGAACAGTCATTTTTTGAGAGGCATTCTTTATACCCCTCATCCGGCGACACCCCAGACGCAGTTAATAACGTCTCCGGCACTATTCTCAGTGCGCCCGTGATAGAAATATCATGCTGCTCAACGGAAGTGCGAATTCTGGGGTTTGCAGCGGCGCAGCCTCGTGAATCACCCTTTCCTTACCCATTACGTTTCTATCGTGGAGATACTTCCTTATACTGCTACCGAGGTGTCGCCACCTTCTCCCGCAAGGGGAGAAGGAAAGGGGTTCTGGTGGATTGGGTATGACATCGGTTCAGGAAATGCCCCTGACTCAAACCAGGCTTGCATCAGGGCAGTGTAGAGCGCTCTTCGTATAATTTGAGCCATCCAACATCAAGAAAGCTTTGTCCTGGACAAAACAGTAGCCGCCCGGATGGGCGGCTACGTCTGTAAAGAGCGCGATATGCTGATGGTGGAAGGGCATTGCACCGCATTGCATGCCCTTTTGAGGAGGTCAGGTGCGCTGGCACAATCTATACCGTCGCTGGGTGTTGCAAAGGCACTTCCGCTTCGCCAAGGAGCATCTGGGCGATTATTTTTACGATGCCCTTACGGCGTATGCGCTGGGCCTGAGCAAGCTCAACGTTCCCGAGGCCAAAGAAGCCGCCTGGGCCTTGAGTGAGCTACGCAAAGACCCCATTCCAGGCTTTAGCGGGCAGCTCGAGGATATTTTTTTCACCATAGACTTTCATCTGCGTGAGCGCTACGGTCACGAGATTGCAGGAGCCTTGCGGCGCGGCCTCTCCCGCAACGACCTCGACCTCACGGTGTTTCGGGCCTACGCCTGTGAACGGCTGCTGCGGGTGCTGACGGCGCTGTCCGACCTGCGGCGGGAGTTGCTGGGTTTGGGCCAGACCCATCGGCAAACCCTCCTGACCGCCTACACCCACCACCGCCCCGCCCAGCCCACCACCCTGGGGCACTACCTGACGGGCGTGGAAAATCTGCTCTCGCGCGACTACCAGCGCCTGCGCTCTGCCTTCCATACCACCGACAAGTGCCCGCTGGGTGCTTCAACCCTGGCGGGCAGCCCCTATCCGGTAGACCGCAAGGCCCTGGCCCAGTGGCTGGGCTTTGGGGGCACCCTCGAGCACACCTACGATGCCATTGCGGCGGGCGACTGGGCGCTGGAAATTGCCTTTGCCCTGGCCGGGATGGGCACCAGCCTCTCCCGCCTGGTGGCCGACCTTTTGTTCTGGGCCGAGCAAGGAGGCTTTCAGGTAGCCGAAAAAATCAGCCAGGGGTCTTCGATCATGCCGCAGAAGGTGAACCCGGTGGTGCTCGAGCATGTGCGGGGCTTCCTGGCCGAGCTGATGGGCGGCCCCACCACCCTGGGCCACCTCAACTACAGCACCCCCTTCGGCGACGTGAACGACCACGGGCCAGGGGTACTCGAGCCCCTCTACAGCCTGTTTTATGCCGCCGAGGGGGCCGTGGCGCTCCTGCGGGTGGCCTTGCAAGAAAGCCGCTTTGTGCCGGAGGTGCTGGCCCAGGGCCTGCGCGACCGCAGCGTGCTGGCCTCCGAGCTGGTGGATGTGCTGGTTTCGGGGCACCACCTCTCGCTGGCCGAGGCCTACCCCAGAGTACAGGGCATGCTGCGCGAGCTGAGCAGCAAGGGTCGTACGGTGGCCGAGCTGGGCCTGGACGACCTGCAAAGCCACCTGGGCTTTGGCGACCCGGAGTTGCTGAAAGCCCTCGAGCCCGAGCGCTTTATTGCCCGTCGGCGGGTGCTGGGCGGGGCTGCCCCGGAGGCCCAGGCGATTTACCTGGACTACGCCCTGAACCGGCTGAAGCTCGAGCGCTTGGAGCTCAAGGAGCTCAAAAGTCGCCGTCGCAAGGCCCTGCGAACCCTGGCCCAGGAGCCCCTCAGCCTGCTGGGCGAACCCTCCCGAAGCGGCCAGACCCTGAAGGCTGCCCCGTAGTTCAGCCCGGCAAACCGGTGGATGCACGGTAACGGGTCGTACCAAAGACAAATAACCAAACTTTCAGCAACGCATAAGGTGGGGGTGGGCAGTGGGGGGTAGGGGGTAGGTTACCAACACCTACCCTCTACTCTCAACCTAAAATTGTGCAAAGTGTTCAAACGAAGATGGTATCACGGGTCAGAGGCTGGTGGATAGCACCTCTTCAAACCGCGCCAGGAGAACAGAAGTGGCCAAGGATCACCTGAAAGATGCGTTTACCCGAGCAGCAATCGTTCGCGGCTCAGGTGACAAAAGACAGCCGTGGCACTCAATCACTTAAGCTACAATCATTGTTGAATGCGCTCGAATTGGAGATCGTCCTGGACATCCGCCCCCGGTAAAACACACCTCGTCCGGTTGGGCCTGCCAACCCAACTGCGTACCCGTGCATAGGAGATGTATGCTCGAGACCCGTCTGCAACCCCACCGCGAATACCTGCTGGCCAACATGCCCGGCCAGAAGATGTTTTTGGCCCTCAAGGTGCGCCCCGAGGCCCAGGCTGCAGGGGCCCGGCCCCAACTGGCCATTGCCTTTGTGGTGGACACCTCCGGCTCGATGCGCGAGGTGGTGACCGAACCCAAAGAGCGCACCGGACAGAGCGTTCGGGTGGATGGCAAGTCGTATGAGGTGGTGCGCGGCGCCAAGAGCAAGATGGACCTGGTGGTGGAAGCGCTGCAAAACCTGCTGAATAGCCGCCAACTCCAGCCTACCGACCGTCTGGCGCTCATCAAGTTCGATGACCACGCCGGGGTGGTGCAGCCCTTTACCGATGCCGCCCACAAGGCCCGCTTGATCGCAGCCGTGGAGCAACTGCCCCAGTTCTCCGGCGGAACCCACATGGGTGCGGGGATGCTGGAAGGCATGAAGCAACTGCAAAAGGAGTCGGGCAGCCGCCGCATGATTCTGCTGACCGACGGGCAGGCTTTCGATGAGCCACTCGTTGAGCAAGCCGCCCAAGAGTTGGCCGAGGCCCACATCCCCGTAACTGCCATTGGCGTGGGCGACGACTGGAACGACGACCTGCTCACGGCCATCACCGACCGCACCCAGGGTAAGCCCTTCCACATTGTGCCCGATACCCAGAACCCGCTGCCCCCAAGCCTCAAGGCCACCGAGCTGCCCAGGGCTATTCTGGGCGAGCTGGAAAACGCCGCCAACGAGGTCATCACCAATATTGGCCTCGCGGTCAGAACCGTGAAGGACGTGACCCTGGATCGGGTCACGCGGGTCTACCCCACCCAGGCCGAGGTAGACCTGAAGGCCAGCCCCTACCCCCTGGGCAACGCGGCCAAGGGCGACTGGACGGTGTTTATCCTCGAGTTCACCCTGCCGGCCCGCCCGGCTTCGCGCATCCGCCTGGCCCAGATGGGCCTGACCTACGAGGTGCCCGGCCAGGGCTACCGGGGCGAGGTGCCCCCCATGGACGTGGTGGTGGAGTTCACCACCGACGAAACCCTGGCCGCCCGCATCGACCCCGAGGTGATGCAGTGGGTGCAGCAGCGCAACATTGAGCAGCTCATCAAGCAGGCCACGGTGGAGGCCCGCACCGACCCCAGCAAGGCCGCCAAAACGCTGGAACTAGCCCGCAACATGACCGTCAAGCTGGGCAACACCGCCATGACCCGCGCCCTCGATCAGGCTGTGGGTGAGCTCAAGAGCAGCAAGACCATCAGCATCGGCACCGCCAAGACCATCAAGATTGGGGCCAAGACCCAGGTACTCAAACAAGGGCCTGAGGCCGCGCCGGGCGGGGGCGACCTGCCCTCCGACGAAGAAATTCGCAAGATGACCGGCGCTTGATGGGGCCAGGGCGTGGGTATCCCCCCAAACAGGTGCACCGCACCGCAGTTTCGCGGGATTCTGGGGGCCAGTAAAAAGCTATACTCGAGCAGGTGTAGCCCAGATGTTTTGCGTCCTGTTCATATCGCATAACCCCTGTACTCTCGCGTAGCGTATGGAACGCTGCCCCTACTGTGCTTCTCCTATTCCACCGGGTGCAACCACCTGCCCGGCCTGCGGCATGGGCATCGATGTACACGCCAGCCACCACCTGCCGGTAGGCACCCGGCTCAAAGGCGGGCGCTACACCCTGGGCAAGGTGCTGGGGCAAGGCGGGTTTGGGATTACCTACCTGGGAGCCGATACCCAGGAGAACCGCCCCGTAGCCATCAAGGAACTGTTCCCCGAGGGGTCGTCGCGGCGCGCCAACTCGCGCAATGTGGTGCCGCCCACCAGTCTGCTGGGGGCTGGCTTTGCCGAGACCATGGAGAAGTTCGAAGACGAGGCCCGCGTGATGGCTAAGTTCAATCATCCAGGCATCGTGCGGGTCTTTGATATTTTTGAAGAAAACGGCACCGCCTATCTGGTGATGGAATTTCTGAAAGGCCAGACCCTGGGCAAGCGCATCGAGAAGCAGGGCAAGCTGCCAGCCCGCGAGGTGCAGGATATTGCGCTTAAGCTGCTGGATGCGCTGGAAGTGGTGCACAACGCGGGGATGTTGCACCGCGACATCAAGCCCGACAACGTGTTCTTGCACCAGGATGGCCGGGTGGTGCTGATTGACTTTGGCTCGGCAAGACAGTTTGCCCAGGGCAAAACCCTGCAACACACCCGGCTGGTGACCCCTGGCTACGCGCCTTTGGAGCAGTACGGCACCGCCGGCAAGTTTGGCCCCTACACCGACCTCTATGCCCTGGGCGCTACGCTTTATCACGCGCTGATGGGGGTGGTGCCCCCCGCCGCTACCGACCGGGTGCAGAGCAACCAGCCCCTCCGGCTACCCCCCGAGACCCCCGATGGCCTCGAGCAGGCCGTCAACCGAGCCCTGGAAATCCGGGTGGAGAGGCGCCCCCAGAGCGTGGCCGAGTTCCGGGCCATTTTGCTGGGCCAGCGACAGCCTACGCCCGCCGCCCGAACTGCCCCGGCTCCCGCACCGGCTACCGGCAACCTCTCGATTCGAGTGAGCCCGCCCCAGACTGCCGTGCGGCTGCAAGGCCCCAACAACTTTCAGCAGGTTGTACAGGGTGACACCGACCTGAAAGGGCTGCCGCTGGGCACGTATACCCTTTATGCCGACGCTCGAGGCTTTCAGCCTCAGCAGGTCAAGGTACAGCTCCGAGCTGGGAGCGTCCTCGAGGCCCGTTTCAACCTGGCCCCTGCGCAGCGCCCTACCCCAGCCCCCGTTCCCCAACCCCCTCCCACTCCCAACCCCACACCGCCCCCCCAACCCAATCCCACCCCCAGTCCAGTCCCCGAACCTTCAGCCAGGACACTGCATAACCTCCGGCTCAATCTGCTCACGCTGGTAGCGTTTTTGGCCCTATTTTATCTCTTCTTCGAGGTACGACCCGTCGGTCTGCAAACCCTCTTGCAACCCCTCGACCAGCAACTCGAGCGCGACTTTAACACCTGGGTGCCAAATTTCCCGGGGGTCTTCCCCTGGCTGCGGGCAGGCTTTTACAGCGCGATTGTGCTGGGCGTTTTCTACACCCTGAGCTTTCTGGTGACCCAGGTGGGCTGGCTTCTGCCGCTCCTGGTACTGGGCGGTACGGGCTTGCTCATCTACAACAACCTGATCTCGCCTGAGCAGGGCGCCCTGGCCGCCGCCGTGCTGGGCGCGGTGTATCTGGGGGTGCTGCTCCTGGAACGCCAGAGCATCCCCCTGGCGGTGGTGCTGGGCCTGGCGGCAGCGTTTCGCTGGGCCGACGCCGCCAAGGGCGAACTCCTGGAACCCGGTGGCCTGGCGGTCGCGGTGCTGATTCTATGTTTTGGTGGTATCGTTCGCTTGACCCGCGAACGGCGCAGAGAGGAGCGTAATCCATGATTGTGTGTAAGGTATGCGGAACCGAGAATCCCGATGGCACCCAGTATTGCGAAAGCTGCGGGGTCGAGCTCACCCCGGAAGCAGCGCCGGCACCGATCCCCGAACCGGTGATCACCGAGACCCCGCCCCCTGCACCCGAGGCAGCCCCCGCCAATCCGGCCTCGGGGCATGAGGCCGCCCTGCCGGCCGCACCCGAACCCTCTCCGCCCCCCCCTCCAGCGCCGGTCTTCCGTCCGGCCAAACTGGTCTTCAAGCGCTTTGGCGCCCTCACCAGTGAAACCATCCCCCTGCAGGGCCCGCGCCTGGTGGTGGGGCGATTTGATGCCTCTACCGGCCCGGTGGAGATTGACCTGACCGGGGTGCCGGGGGCCGAGAACATCTCGCGCCGCCATGCCGAGCTTTACTTCGAGGGGGTCTGGAAAGTGCGCGACCTGGGCTCGACCAACGGGGTCTTCATCAAGCGGGCCGGGGAAGAAGCTTACTCCCCCCGCCTGGTGGAGCCCGCCGAACTCAAGGACGGCGATGAGATTGCGTTTGGCAATGTAATTGTGGTCTTTCAGGAGGGCTAGCCATGCCGGACGAACGCTCCGAGTTGGAGCAGGCCACTCCGGCTTACGACACGGAGGACATCCAGGAAGTCGCTCAGGCTGAGGCTGAGGGCATGGGATCACTCTCGAACCAGCCTCCCCCTGCGTCAGAGGCGCCGCTGGATGCGCTGGATTTGCGGGAAATTGCCGAGGCCGAAGCCGAGGGTATGACCCACGCCGATATGGGCCTGCCCCCCGAGGAAGAGCTGGCAGACCCCGCTAAAGAAGCCCCTCCTCCTCTGCGCGAGGAAGGTCACCTCGAGGAAACCGTACTACCCTCCACCGTGAAAAACCACGAGCTACAGCCCGGCTCCCACACCTGGGGCCCCTTGACCTTTCAGGTGGAAGGCCCCTACCTGGGTAGCTGGATGAGGGCAACCCAGGGAGCCCAAAGGCTGCTGGTAGGGCCCAAACAAGATGGCCGCCTGCTGGCCGGGCTGGAAACCCACCGCCTGCTGCCCCGGCTGGTCTATGCGGGCCCCGAAGGCATGGCGGTCGAGGCGGTAGAGGGCGAGCCGGTAGGCCGCAAGCTCTCGCTGCCGGCGGCCCTGGGAGTGGTACAGCCTCTGGCCCAGCTGGTGTACTTCCTCGAGCTCAAGGGCCTGGCGCTTGTAGACCTCGAGCCCCAAGCACTCTACCAGACCAATCAGGGGCTGAGGCTGGCCCTGCCGCCCCGGCTGGCCCCCATAGGCGAGACCGCGCACAAAGTCTGGCGGCAGGGCTACACCCCCCCCGAGGTCCTGGCCGAAGCCACCGTGAGCAGCAAGACCGGGGTGTACCTGCTGGGGGCCTTGTTGTTTGAGCTGCTCACCGGCACCGCGCTGCTGGTGGAAGGGCCCAGCGAGCTGCTGCTCTCGAGCATCCCGCTGCCGGGCGTACCCCAGGCGCTGGCCCAGATGCTGGCCACCCCAGCAGAGCGGGCCAACCCCAAGCAGGCCCTGGCCCTGCTCAAGAAGCTTTCGCGCCCGAGCGAGGTGGAGGTAGTGCTGGAGTTTGGCGAGGCCACCAGCGTGGGCCTCAACCCCAGCCGCCACTACAACCAGGATGCCTACTCCTACCGCCTCGAGCGCGTCCAGTCAGAGTTTGGTCGCACCCTCTTGCTCCGGGCCTGCGTCTCGGACGGCATGGGCGGCATGGCCGCTGGTGAGCGGGCCAGCCAGGCCGCCGTCGAGACCTTCATTGCAGGCAACCTGCCCCACCCCCTCGACGACCCCCAGGCCCAGTCCGACTGGGGGGTGCGGCTGGTCTGGGCCGCCAATCAGGCCGTGCTCGAGGCCCTCGCGGGCCTGGACGGGGGCTGCACCCTGAGCGGGGTGATTCTGTGGGGGGCTCGCTACACCGTGGCCCACGTGGGCGATACCCGTATTTACCTCTGGCGTTCGGGGCAGCTCCAGCAGCTCACCCGCGACCACTCGCTGGTCGCAGCCCTGGTGGCCAGCCAGATGATTACCCGCGAGGAGGCCATGCACCACCCCGACCGCAACCAGGTCTTGCGTTCGCTAGGCAACCTGCGCCAGCCTCAGGAAGGCTACGTGGAGACCCTGGAAGCCACCACCGGCCAGGTTTCCGGCACCCTGGAGCCGGGCGAGGCGCTGGTGCTGCTCTCCGATGGGGTCTGGGGCGAGGTCACCGAAGGCCAGATGGCCCAGATTTTGAGCCAGGCCGGTAGCTCCCAGGCCGCCGCCGAAGCCCTGGTGCAGCAGGCGCTTACCGCAGGCGCTCCCGACAATGCCGCTGTGCTCATTATTCGGCGCAGGGCATAAAGCGCTCTTTACAAATATCGAGCCATCCGGGACTAAAAATCCTTTGCCCTGGACAGAACACTCGTTTTCGCGGGCGACCACGTCTGTGAAGAGCGCTTAATACCCCAGTCCTCAAACCGGGGATACATGGACTCTCCCACGTACCCTGTAGGGGCACATAGCATGGAGAGCAGCGAATGTGTGGTAAGCCCTCGCACTGGAAGTCCGTAGATTAAACCATGATCAGAATCTGCCCGCGAAGTTCACCAGCCCTAAAGGCCGCGGTGTGGATGTCGAAGTATAGCTCGCCCCGGTAAAGCCGGTTCAGGTCGTCCAGACTCAGCTCGAGCCGATCCGAAAAGGTGCCACTCTTGCCATCGGGGGCGCTTGTAACCTTGAGCGCCTGCAAAAGCGGGCCATTCTGCCCCCGGGCCCCCCGGTGGATATGCACTGCGCTGGTGAGGCGGGCGTTCAGGGCTGGGTCGTCCACAGGATCGCGGGCATAGTCACGGAAAGGCCCGCTCAAGTTAGCCACTGCTCCCTGGACAGTAAGGGTGAAGCCGGAAAGCTCGAGGCGCACCACCGCCAGAGCGGCTGTGTTGACCGGATTCGGTACCACTTCAACTCCGCTCAATACCACCGCTCGCGTGAAACCAAGGCTCTGTGCACGCACCGGGCTCAACCCAAGCGTCAGCGCGCTCGCACCCATCCCACTAAGAAACACTCGCCGCTTCATGACTCAAACCCCCTTTTTCAGCGTATTGATGGGCCCCACAGCGGGTGGGGCCCAGGTCTATGGATTTTATCGACGGACAAAGCCCTGCACGGCCTGGCTGGCTTGCTGAGGGGTGATGGCAACGGCAAAAGCCCGGCCTACCGGGGTTTGGGGGCCTTCTACCTTACCCCCCAGACTCAGCACCGCATCGCGCAAAACCGCCAGGTGGGCCTCCTCGTTCATGGCAATACTGGCCGCCGCAGAGAGCACCGCCTTGTTCTGGATGAGGGGGATAGCTCCCAGGTAGGCCCCGGTGAAGGCGGTCTCGAGGGCCACCAGCGTCTCCAGCACCTTTACCCGGTTGGCCGTGTTGAATTGCAGGTCGCCGTAGGTGAACTGGGGGCGGGCCACCGGCATTGCCGCAAAGGGCCCGCGGATGGTGTCGGTCAGGGCCTTAACGTGGGCCTCCTCGTGCTTGAGGGCCTCAGCCAGGTAGTCCCTGATCTCGCCGGGGAAGCTCACCGTAAGGGCACGGGTGTAGGCATCAGTGGCCAGATACTCGGCGGTGAGAGCCAGGTTGAGTACATCCAGGTCGCTCACCCCCTGCGACTGGGCCAACACCCGCCCCACCAAGCTGTGGGCGACCGCCGCCGAGAGGCCGGTAGCCGTCAAGACCTTCACAAACTGCCTGCGGGCCAGATTTTGGGGTTGCGTTTCCATATTTGCACCTCCAACCCGCTGTTCGCAGGAGGAGGGCTGTTTGGATTTCCCCCCGGCTACAGCCCTTTCTTTGGCGCGATCTTACAGTCTCAGGGTTGTGGTAGGCCCAGCAGGGTTGTGGGCCTTTGGCTCCCGCCAGGCGGCTCGAGGGAAACCGCCACCGCCCGGGCTCCGGCAGGCAGGCGCAGGCTCTTGAGGGGCGTGCGGAATGTGGGCAGGGGCACTGGACTGCCCTGGGCCAGGCCCCAGGCCTGGAAAACCTGGCCCCGTGGCGGCCAGCGGTCGAGGAGCACCAGGGCCGTCTTGTCGGCCCTCAAAATGGCCCGCCCTACCACCTGGCCCTGAGGGCTGGCCAGGGTGAGCACCTGGGTAACCGGATCACGCAGGGCCAGCAGCCAGCCCAGCCCCCACCAACCTCCATACCCCAGTACCAGCACCAGCAGCACTGCAGCGGCGCGAGACAGCCAGATCGCCCATGGAAGGCGTCTTGGGAAGTGCAGCTGGGCCATCACCCTCTCTTCCAAACCGGGGGGAACCGGCGCCTGCGGGCTTAGCTGGGCCAGGTCGGCCGCGGTCTCCTGTAGGGCCCGGGCCTCGGGCCAAAGCTCGGGGTAGCGCTTTAGGGCCTCCTCGAGGCGCACCCGCTCCTCCGCCGTCAGCCCTCCCAGAGCGTAAAGCGGTAGAAGCTCCCGCACCTCCTCAAGCTTCATGGAGTTCCTCCTTCAAACGAGTCAGGGCCCGCCGGGCCCGGGTCTTTAGGGTACCCAGGGGAATGCCCAGCCGCTCGGCGGCCTCCTGGTGGGCATAGCCCTGGTAAAAAATCACCTCGATGACCGCCCGTTCCTCATCACTCAGACAACCTAAGGCCTTCTGCAGCCGGATGCGATTGAGACGACCCTCCTCGTCCAGACCCAGCCCAGGCAGGTCGAAGGCTTCTTCCGCCGCCTCCTCCTGAGGCTCAAGCGGCTTGGGTCGGGCTTCCAGGCGGCGAATTTGATCCACCGTGGTGTGGTGGGCCACGGCCAGCAGCCAGGCCCTTGCCGAGGCCCGACGAGGGTCAAACTCCCGGGCGTTTTTCCAAATTTTGCTAAAGGCCTCCTGCACCACGTCCTCCTGGGTGGCCGCATCGAGCCCCATGCGCCGTGCGAGGCCCAAAAAAGCCCCGGCATAGCGGCGAAAAAGCTGTTGCAAGGCTGTCTCGTCACCCCGAACTACCAGGGCCAAGAGCACCTCGTCGGAGAAGGCCTCGAGGCTCATGCTCAGCCATGTTAACATACGGCGCCTTAGACCTCTTTGGTTTGCCGAGTACAATCAAGGCCGCTCCCATGAAAGCCCCGTTGTTGAACCAGGCTGGCCACCTCAAATTCATTTCGGCCTACAAACTCACCTCTCGCTCCGGCCATCCCGCCTCTTCCCCGAAGCTCCTCGCTGGGCAGGGGCAGGATGAATATCAGGGAGATCAGTACAAAGAGGGCAGCGTACATGAATATCTCCTTTTCCGCCCGGGTAAGCTATTGTTGAGGGCCTCGTGAAGTTTGTTTTTGGTCTCCTCGAGCCTGGCCACTACCTGTTTGGGCACCCCCTGCAAGGCCTGTTGTTCGACCACAGCCAGGTTTTCACGGTTGGCCTGCAAGGCCTTCTCCAGTGCAGCGGCCTGGGCTTTTTGTAATTCAGACAAAGACCTGTGGCACCCGCCCCACCAAAGCGGGGCGGGAAGCATTGCGCACGCCTGCTGATACGGAGACGCTTTCTTCGCCGCGAAGCGGGGTGTCAAGGTTCGGGGCCTTCGGGGACGGATACGGCAAGGGCCGTTCCTTGAGAACCGAGAAGCCTCGGACTGAAGTCCGAGGAGTTGTCGCTTTACCTGGGCGTGAAGAAGAAAGCAAAGCCCAGGAGCGCATAAACCCCCAGCAGCAGCACCCCTTCCAACCAGTTGCTCTGGCCATCCCGCACCACTGCGTTGGTGGCCAGAATCGAGGCCGCCAGGGCGGCGAGCTCCAGGGGGTTCTGGAACACCAAATCCATCGGGCGGCCCGCAAAATAGCCCACAATCACCAGAATGGGTGCTACCAGCAGGGCAATCTGCAGGGAAGAACCCACCGCAATCTGCACCGCCAGATCCATCTTGTTTTTCACGGCAAATACCACTGCCGCAAAATGCTCGGCTGCGTTGCCCACCAGCGGAATCAGGATGATGCCCACAAAAAACTCCGAAAGGCCCAGCACCTTGGTGGCCTCTTCCAGGCTGCCCACCAGAAACTCGGCCATCACCGCCACCCCCACCGTGGCAGCGGCCAGCACACCCACCGCCACCGGAAGGCTCCAGGTCGCCTCGTGGTGCTCCTGGTCGGAGATACCGGAGATCAGGTCTTTGTGAGTACGCAAGGAAAAATAGATGTTGGACAGATAAATCAAAATCAGCACTCCCGCTGTGGCCAGGCTGAACATCTGGTCGGGCAGGGCCGGGTTTTCCACCTTGAAAAAGTTGCGCTCAGCAATGTCGAAGAAGGCCGGCAGCATGAAGGCAATCAGGGTTAGGGTCAGGAGCGAAGTCATCAGGCCCGCAGCCTGAGCATTGAATTTCTGGGTGCTATGGCGCAAACCGCCCAGGAAGATCGAGAGCCCCAGCACCAGCAGCAGGTTGGACAGGATGGAGCCGGTGATGCTGGCCTTCACCACTTCAATCTTTCCGGCGAGCAGGGCCACCAGCGCGATGATCAGCTCGGCAGCGTTGCCAAAGGTGGCATTGAGCAGGCCCCCTACGGTGCTACCGGCCCTCGCGGCCAACTCCTCGGTAGCCCGGCCCATGAGGCCCGCCAGCGGCAGCAGGGCCAGTGCGGATATCAGAAAAATCCATACGTCTGGCGCGTGAAGCACTTCCAGTACCACAGCCAGGGGCACAAAGGCCAGCAGAATATAGTTCCACATGCCTCTAATCTTACGCCTTATCGCAGCTCTGGTTTTTTGCTGCTGAGATTGGCGGTAAATACGCGTTTAGTACGATTTTTACACCTGAAGATCGCTGCGTTCTTCTCGAGAACCGCTCTAACCCAGCCACTTCTCCATGAAAATCAGGTCGTCGCGGCGGTAGCCCAGGCGCTCGAAGAAGTCTTGGGCTTCGGCATACGAGGGCTCAACCAGCAGGTTCAGCTTCTGGCAACCCTTGGCACGCAGACGGGACTCGAGCTCCTCCAGCAGCCGCTTACCCCAGCCCTGCCCCTGCCCAAAGGGGTGTACCGCCATGTGGTAAAGCCAGCCCCGCCGTCCATCGTAGCCCGCCAGCAGGGCCCCCAGAATCTGCCCGTCTTCCTCCACCACCAGAAACAGGTCGGGGTCGCGCTCGAGCTTCTTTTGCAAACCCTCGAAGCTATCCGAGGGGTTGAGCTCCAGGCCAGCATCCTGCCAGAGGGCCAGCACGCTGGCGTAGTCTGCCATTCGGAACTCGCGGATGGGCATGATGCTACTAGCCTAGCGCAAAAGGCTGTCGCAGCAAAAGGGCTTTTCGCGCTTCTCGCTATTTCTGGGGAAATAGCGCCTCGGATAGCCGGGCCATCTCCGCAAGCTCCGGGTGTTCGGTCGCCTTGACCCAGAGGGCAGCGCGTAAGCTCTGGCCCTTGGTTTCAGCCTCGAGGGCCCGTTCGCTCCATTGTTGTCGCTGCTGCTCGGCCTGGCCAGCCCGCCACTCCGCGCTCTCGGCCCGCTGACGGTTGACCTCCCGCCCAAAAAAATACCCCGCCGCCGCAAAGGCAATGGCCTCCACTCCCGCAAAGAGGTAGAGGGCGCGGTTCCAGGTGGTCTCGCTCGAGGTCAGCAGGCTAAACATGTAAACCACCAGAACCGCAAACCCCATCAGCACCGCCACCCCTATCCAGATGGTCGCCCGATCCCTGCCATTGGTCGGTTTGTCTCCTGTCATAAACCCTCCCGTTTGTTGCAAAAATCACCGCGCAAGAGCGGTTTCAGTAAATAACCTGGGGGTGAGGCAGTCGGTAACATCATCGGGGAAGCGGTTTGCCATCCTCTATATCGAATTAAACCGCAAACCGCCATAACTGGCTGCCATGCGGTGAAAGCAGGAACGATGCTTCAGGGGTATCGCGCCAAGCGCCACGCACGCTGGCCTGAAGTTCGCATATCGACAATCAAAGGATTCCGAAAGGGCCCGCAACCAGCGATAAGCGCTCTGCTACTTGGCTATCAGCTATCAGCTATCAGCTATCGACCATGCACTATCAGCCCTCTAGGGCTTGAACACCACCTTGATGCCCCGCCGTGTAACCGCGGTTCTGATGGCCTCGGGCCAGGCTTCCAGGCCAAACTGATGGGTCACCATGGTTTCGATACCGTTTAGCTCGGGTAGCAGCTTCACGGTCTGGGCAAAGTCGTCCCAGCTATAGGCGTAGCTCCCAAAGAGCCCAATCTCGCGGAACCAGTAGGGCGAAAAATCGTGGAGGGCGGTAGCGGGGGCTCCCAGCAGCAAGACCCGCCCCCCCTCGAGCACCGCCCAGCTGGCCTCCTGCAAGCCTCCAGGAGAGCCGGAAGCCTCCACCACCCCCTCGAAGCCACCCCGCCAGGAGTTTGCTTTCAGAATACCCCTGTAACGCCGGGCCCCCATTGCTTGCTGGGCAGCCTGGGTAGAGGGGAAAATCTGGTTGGCGCCAAACACCCTGGCCAGCTCGGCCTGGCGGTGGTGGCGGGCTACAGCGTACAAAGGCCCCTCGAAGCCCAGCACCCTGAGCATTTTGATGGCCAGGAGCCCAATGGTTCCTGCCCCAATGACCAGAATCTGCGCTGGCCAGTCCATGCTGTCGGCAGACCCGTACAAACCCTCCGGGTTTGGCCGGAGCCCCGTCGGTAGCCTGCCCTTCCCCCAGGCTTGCCGCAACCCGTGCAAGACCACCGCCGCAGGTTCGGTCAGCACGGCGCGTTCATCGGGCACCTGTTCGTCTATGGGAAAGATGCGCTCGCGGTGGGCCACCATGCGCTGGGCCCAGCCACCCCCCAGGCTACGGCAAAAGCCAATCATGCCGGGCGCAAAATTGCCTTCGGCCACGCTAGCGCACAGGTGATCGTCGCCTCTAGTACAGGCCGGACAGTCGGGCAGGCCGCGCTCGAGGCACGAGAGCACCGGATTGACCGCCACCCGCACCCCCCCCAGCTCGGCCAGAATTTCGTGTCCCAGCACGGCTGGAAAAGAGAACATCCCCGAGAGGGTGGGCGCTTGTTTGCCGTAGAGCAGGGCCAGGTCGCTCCCACAGATGCCCGCCAGCCGCACCTTCAAGCGCTCAAAGCCCGGAGGACGTTCAGGCTCGGGCAGGATGGCCAGTTGAAGGGACAGCGCCCTGGGGGGATAGCGTTTGCCCAGCAGCTTGGCGGCCACATAACGCGGTATGGAGGGCGTGAAAAGCAAACCGCGCATGAGCACCTGGGAACCAGCACCCTGGCGGGTCAGGCTTTGGGCAGGGGCTGCTACCGTGGTTTGCATTCCCCTCCATTTTGCCCCGAAATGTGCCCTGGGAAAAGATCATCGCAAAACCGTTTGCAGATTCTGCATCACCCTCCGGGTGGCGGGCGATTTGTTGAGGGTGTAGAGGTGAATCCCCGGAACCCCCGCTTCCAGCAGTTCCTGGGCCTGGCGGGTGGTGTGTTCGACGCCAATTTCCAGCACCTCCTCGGGGGTCTGGGCTTTCTCCAATCGGGAGAGCAGCGGCCCCGGAATACTGGCCCCACACATGTCCATAAAGCGGCGAATCTGGGCCAGGTCGGTTATGGGCATCAGGCCCGGCACAATCGGCACCTCGATACCAACCCGGCGCGCGCGTTCGACAAAACCAAAGTACAGGGCATTGTTGAAAAAGAGCTGGGTCACCACGAAGTCCAGCCCGGCATCCACTTTGCGCTTCAGGTTTTGCAGGTCGGCCTCGAGGCTCACCGCCTCCGGGTGTCCTTCGGGGTAGCCTCCTCCCGCCACGGCAAAGGTAGCGCCGAACTCAGAACGAATCAGCTCAACCAGCTCGGAGGCATAGCGAAACCCCCCGGCCACCGGCTGGAATTCCCGCACACCTTTGGGTGGGTCGCCCCGCAAGGCCATGATGTTCTTCACCCCCACCTGGGCGTACTGGTGCAGCACCGAAAGCAACTCTTCGCGGGTACTGCCCACACAGGTCAGGTGGGCCATGGCCAGCAAGCCCACCTCGTTCTGGATGCGGGCCGCCCACTGAGCGGTCTTGCTTCGCTCGCTGCCCCCAGCGCCATAGGTGATGGACACAAACGCAGGTTTGAGGGGCTTCAACTCGTGCAGGGTGCGAAAGAGCGCAACCTCCCCCTGCGGCGTTTTGGGTGGAAAAAACTCAAAGGAGATGACGGGTTTGGCGCTTTGCAGCAGGGTGCTAATCTTCATGGCTTACCCATTCCACTGCTTGCAAGCCCTCGGCAAGCATTTGCTGGATGTCGTGCGGGCTTTCCAACCCCACCGATAGGCGGATCATCTCCGGCCTGACCCCCGCTGCCAGACGGGCAGGCTCGGCAATTCGGGAATGGGTGGTTGTCCAGGGGTGCACCGCCAGGGTACGGGCATCGCCCACGTTGGGGGCCTGGATGATTCGCAGATGGGCCAGAAAACGGCTGGTTCCTTCTATCCCCCCCCGAATTCCAAAGGTCAGGATGCTACCAAACCCACCCCGCAGATACTGGGCCGCCCTGGGGTAGGCAGGGTCGGAGGGGAGGCCCGGATAGCGCACCCAGGCCACCTGGGGCTGGGACTCGAGCCACCGGGCAAGGGTCAGGGCGTTTTGACAAGCCCGCTCGATGCGCAGCTCGAGGGTCTCCAAACCCTGGAACAGCAGGTAGGCATTAAACGGCGAAAGTACCATACCGCCCAGCGATAGCCCCAGTTGGCGCACCCGCTCCAGAAAACATCGCGCCCCGAACTGCTCCCAGGGAATTTTGCCCTGGGCATCGGGGTTGGTGAACTGTGGGTAGTGCTGCCAGAGCGGGGTTTCCCGCGACAGCACCGCTCCCCCCAGAATCGAGCCGTGCCCGCTGGCCCACTTGGTCAGGCTGTGCACCACCACGTGCGCCCCGTGCTCGAGCGGGCGGGCCAGGGCCCCCACCGCGCCAAAGGTGTTGTCCACCACCAGGGCTACCCGGCGCTCTTCGCAAAGCCGGGCAAGCCCCTCTAGGTCTGGAAGTTGCAGCGATGGGTTCCCCAGCACTTCCACAAACACGGCCCTGGTTTGTTCATTCAAAACCGCCTGTACCGCCTCCACCTCGGGCTCCACAAAATGCACTCGAATACCCATCAGCCCAAACACCTGGTTCAAAAGCCCCACCGTGCCCCCGAACAAACCGGGGCTGGCCACAATTTCATCGCCCGAGCGCACCAGGGCCAGCAGGGTAGCAAAGCTGGCAGCTTGCCCCGAGGCCAGACACACCGCTCCGACGGCGCTTTCCAGCGCAGCCAGACGGGCCTCGAGGGCCGCTACTGTGGGGTTCTGGATGCGGGTGTAGGTGTAGCCCTGGTTGGTGGCAAATTTATAGGCTCCATCTTCCAGATCCGTAAACCCATAGGCAGCGGTGGCATAAATCGGCACCCCCACCGGGTGGTAGGGATCATGTTCGGGAAGCCCACTCAAAACAGCTAAACTGGCAAAATCCATAAACCCTCCTTCAGTGCTACTTGAAGAAGGGCACATCATCCCTTCTTCCATCTTTCCCCTGGGGTCTTTGCTGTGCCTAGCGACCACCGGGGCGGATTTGGCACCAGGCGCGGGTATTTCTCGGTAATGGGCGAGGCCACCCGCAGGTTGCCGCAGCTTCGTCGGGCCGTTCCCTCCACTGCTCTTGATAGAAGAACCACTCGCCCCAACGGGCAAGGTTCTCTGCAATGCTATGGGCTAAAAGTAGCAGCGTCAAGGCTGCCCGGAGCGCCTTGCTCCTTGACCGTGCAGTCGCCGTTTTTTGCAGTCTGTCAGCGTTTCCACCAAGAGGTGAAGGCAAAATAGAGGCCTCTTTACCAAATCCATCTGAACCTCTTGCCTTCTCCCCTGGACGGGAGAAAGTGGCGACACCCCGTCAGCGGCATGCAGGAATGACGTCAGTGAGGTCAATGGCTAGGTCTGGGGTGTCGTCGGATGAGGGGGCTTTGGAACGATTCTCAAAGATGACGATCCGGGTTTTGATATAACTCACCAGGGCAGCACTGCCCCAGTCTCCCCGGATTGCTTTGCGGCCAACGAAAACCAATTTTGGGGTCAAGCACGCAACTTCAGATGTACCCCACCCGCTTGAGTTCTGCCTCCACAGCAGCCAGCACCTGCCGGTAGGCCTCGTCCAAGGTTACCCCGCGCAGGGTAGCCCCCGCCGCAGGCACGTGGCCGCCCCCTCCCAGCTTTACCGCCACCGCCTGGGCCGAAACGCCGCCGCGGCTGCGGATGCTGAGCTTGATACCCTCCTCGCGCTCGCGCAAGAAGACTGCAATCTGGCTGCCTTCGGCATAGCGAATCATGCCCACAAAGTCGTCGGAGTCCTCTACCGTAACCTCGGAGGGCATGTGGGCCGTGACGAGCAGGCCGTTATAGTGAAACCCCACCGTGGAGAGTACCGCCCCCAGGGCCTTAAAGTAGCTAACCGGTCGCCACTGCAAGCGGTCGGTCAGCTCGGCCAAATGCACCCCATGCCCCACCAACTCGGCAGCGGTGTGGAGTACCTCGGGGGTGGTGTTGGCAAAGCGAAAGTTGCCGGTATCGGTAATGAGGCCGGTCAGCACCGGCGTGGCGATCTCGGGGTTCCAGGTCACCCCCAGCGCGTCTATCAAATCCTTGACCATCTGGGCCGTGGCGGCCTTGGAAGGGTCTACTACCGAAAGGTAGCCGAAACGGGGATTGGTGCCGTGGTGGTCAATGTTGATGACAAACCCTTCCACCGGCGCACCGGCCACCCGGCTCGGTTCGGCGGAGTCCAGCACCACCAGGGTGGCGCCTTCCGGCACATGGGTAATGGGCTCGCTGTATTCGTCTTCCTTCACCAGAAAACGCAGGTAACGCGGTGGGTCGGCAATCCAGGTCACTTTCTTGTCTAAAGCCTTGAGGGCTCGAGCCAGCCCCAGTGAAGACCCAATGGCATCGCCATCAGGATCCACGTGCGAGACGATGATGATGGGGCCCTCGAGCTCGCGCAGCGTGTCTGCAACGGTGCGAATCTTCTCCCAATAGCGCGGCTCGGGGCCGTTGAGTGCAGCATCCATAGCACCTAAACTATAACGGCTAACCGCGCTGGGAATTTGATGTTTCTGAGTTCTTGTGGGTAAGTCGCAAATTGCGAAGCGTAAGCACAGACCCCCCACAGGCTATAATCCCGGTTGGACTTATGGAACGACTCATCTCCCCTACCGCATCCCTCAAGGGTACCCTGCGCGTTCCCGGCGATAAATCGGTCACCCACCGGGGGCTGATGCTGGGCGCCCTGGCCCAGGGCGAAAGCACCCTCTACTACCCCCTCAAGGCCGGCGACACCCTCTCCACAGCCCAGGTCATGCGGCAGTTGGGGGCCGAGATTAGCGAGCAGGGCGAGCATTTTCGCATCAAAGGGGTGGGTCTCAAGCTCCACGAGCCCGCCGACGTACTGGACTGCGGCAACGCCGGAACCCTCATCCGGCTGGTGGCCGGAATTCTTTCGGGGCAGGAAATCTTCACGGTGCTCACCGGTGACGCCTCGCTGCGGCGGCGGCCCATGGGCCGGGTAACCACTCCTCTGCGGCAGATGGGGGCCCGCATTGAGGGGCGTGAGGGCGGCAAGCTGGCGCCCCTGGCCATACGCGGCGGTGGCCTGCGGGGCATCCACTACGAGCTTCCGGTGGCCAGCGCGCAGGTCAAAAGTGCGGTCTTGCTGGCTGGTCTGTTCGCCGAAGAGGACACCGAGGTGGTGGAGCCCGCCCCCACCCGCGACCATACCGAGCGGGTCTTCCGGCACTATGGCCTGCCCATCGAACTCGAGGGCCCCCTCATCCGCACCCGCCGGGCCGAGCCGTTCGCCGCCAAAGACCTGACCGTTCCGGGCGATTTCAGCAGCGCGGCCTTTTTCCTGGTGGCGGCCCTGATTACCCCCGACTCCGACCTCACCCTGGAGGGGGTGGGTCTCAACCCCACCCGCACCGGCCTGCTCACGGTGCTCAAGGAGATGGGCGCCGACCTGAGCTGGCAGGTCAGCGAAGGGCAGGACGGCGAACCGGTGGGCCGGATTCGAGCCCGTTCGTCCGCGCTCAAAGGGGTATCGGTAGACCCCAGGCTGATTCCGCTGATGGTGGACGAGGTGCCCATCCTGGCCGCCGCGGCAGCCTGGGCCGAGGGCGAGACCTTTATTCCCAACCTGGAGGAACTCCGCGTCAAGGAATCGGATCGCGTAGCGGCCATCGCTAAAAACCTGCAAAACCTGGGCGTGCCCGTCGAGGTGGGGCACGACTGGCTCAAAATTCGGGGCGGTAGCGTGCAGAGCGGCGGCATGGTGGAGCCTTTCCACGACCACCGCATCGCCATGGCCTTTGCGGTCTGCGGCCTGCCCACAGGGGTGGTGGTGAAGGAGGCCGAGTGGGCCAGCATCAGCTTTCCAAGCTTCTGGGAAGACCTGGAGCGGCTAGCGGGTAAGGTTTAGTGCAGTAGCCCCAGGAGTCTGAGCAAATGTCGAAATGTACGAGCAAACTCGAGATGTCACACCGATATGCGCTGAGGCAATCACAGGCTCGTATGTGCCGTGACCTCCCGCTTTCTGACTTGCGACCTGAGACCCAAGACATGGGGCAACTCGCCGGCTTTTTTGCAATAGCGTTCTGGCACTGCACCTAGCATATGCAAGGCATCATCACCATAGACGGCCCCTCCGCCTCGGGGAAAACCAGCGTGGCCAAGCTGGTCGCCCAGCGCCTGGGCATCCCCTACATCTCCAGCGGCCTGCTGTACCGGGCGGTGGCCCTGATGTGTTTGCTCGAGAACGTCTCCGCCGAGGAAATCGAGCAAAAGCTGGGGAAGTACCGCCTCGAGCTCAAGCCCACCCCCACCCAGAACCTGGTTTTTCTGGACGGCCACGAGGTGAGCGAGGCGTTGCACAGCCTCGAGGTAGACCAGATTGTCTCTGCCGTGGCCGTGCGCCCGGCCATCCGGCAGTACGTCAACGACGTACTACGCAGAATTCCGCCTCCGTTCGTGGTGGACGGGCGCGATATGGGCAGCACGGTTTTTCCCCAAGCCCAACACAAGTTTTATCTGACCGCCAGCCCCGAAGTGCGGGCCAGACGCCGCGTCCCCGAGCGGGATGCAGCCTTCGAGACGGTGCTGGCCGAAATCATCCGGCGCGACCAGGCCGACCACCAACAGAGCGCACCTGCCAGGGATGCCATCATCCTGGACACCAGCCACCTCGACCTCGACGGGGTGGTACGGGCGGTGCTCGAGCACATCGCCCCCTCGTCCTAGCACAACAGGGTTATACCAGCTTTACGCGGATAGTTTGGGCACTCCAAAGCCCCCTCATCAGGCAACACCCCAGATGCAGTCAATGGCGTGATAGCACTGGCGGGGTTTCGCCACCTTCTCCCGCAAGGGGTTCACATGGTTCTGGTATTACCCCTACCACCCTGCCCATCAACTGCGCAGCGACACCCCCCAAACAGCCCCGTACCCACCAGGGGTTGATTCTTAATACAACCCCATTTTTCCCGTAACACCCATAACGCCCCACCCCCGAAAGTGCCTCTGATAGGTGCTTTCCTGGATTGGCGTTACTTGCGGGGGCAAGTAACGGTTCTTTTCGCGCTTGACCTTGAGGTTTTTGCCTAGGTTGGGGTTAGCAAGAACTCTACGGAGCGAACCCTATGCATGAAAAACGCCATTCCATCCATATCTGGCTCTACCAAGCCATTGTACTTGCGCTAGTCGCGCTGCTGGCAGCCTGCGGTGGCCCAACCAGACCCACCGCCCTGCCCGCCAGCGATAACGGCTACCTGCTGACGGTGCCCATCACCGCCAGTGACACCCCCGAAGGCCTGGCCCAGCGCTACGGGGGCGAGGTGATTGCCTGGCTAGGGGAGCAGGCCATCCTGAAGCTCAGCAGCCAGGCCGCAGCCGCCCTGCAGGGGAGGGGGGTCTCGCTGCAGAACACCACCCTGCAACCCAACGCCACCGTGCGCGCCCCGGCCACCGCCCTGGGCTACAACTCCTGGGCCGGGGGGTTCAATAGCTGGGCGGGAGGCTTCAATAGCTGGGCTGGTGGCTGGAATAGCTGGGCGGGGGGTACCAGTACCATCCCCGCCCTCCCCAGCGAAAACCGCTTCCAGTTTATGCTGACCAAGGTGCCCCAGGCCCAGGCTCTGGCCCGCAGTTTTGGGCAGGGCATCAAGGTAGCGGTGCTGGACACCGGGATTGACCTGGCCCACCCCCAGTTTGTGGGTCGGCTGGCCCCTTTAGGTGAACACAACGACTTTGTAGATAGGGACGGCATTCCCCAGGAGGCCGCCGGCACCATGTACGGGCACGGCACCGGGGTGGCCAGCCTGATCCTGCAAGTGGCCCCCCGGGCCACCATCCTGCCCATCCGGGTCTTGAATGGCGATGGGGCGGGCACGGTGGCTGATGTGATCTCGGGCATCCAGCACGCCATAAATATGGACGCAAAGATTATCAATATGTCCTTGGGAACCACCGAAAACAACGCGGCGCTCAAGACTATGGTGGACGCTGCAACTGCACAGGGCAGGTACATCGTGGCTTCGGTGGGCAACACCGGCGACAGTAACATTACCTACCCCGCCGCCTGGGCCAGGAGCGGGAACGGGCAGCAATTCCTGCTAAGCGTGGGCAGCGTGAGCAGTGCTCTGACCATGTCGTTCTTTTCCTGCACAGGCACAGTGTTGGAGCTGGTGGCACCGGGTGAGGGAGTGGCAGGAGCCTATCCAGGCTTGCGCTATGCCTTCTATCGCGGTACCTCTTTTGCCACCCCACAGGTCTCCGGAGCGCTGGCACTTGCCATGACTGAGACCGCTCAGGGAAACTGGGGTACCCTCGAGTCACGTCTCTGGAGTGCAGGGAGTCCCATAAGCGATTACCGCTTTATCAATCTGGTGCGATTCTTGCAGGAGTTACCCGAAGCACCCCGCAAACAGGCTCTGTTTGTGGTGGGGAATACCAACCTGAGTGCTGGGGATGCAGCTCTTCGAACCCGCCTCGAGAGCATCGGTTATATCGTTACTGTTCGAGCTGATGCAGCCAGTATGTCTACTGATGCTATAGGCCGCGATGTGGTCGTTGTATCAGGGAGTGTAAGCCCTGGCAACGTAAGCACCAAATTCCGTGATGTGGCAACCCCTGTGGTGGTAATGCACTGGGATCTGTTCGACGAGATGCGGATGACCGGTGGCAAGGCTGGCGATCGCAACACCCAGACCGGACAGACCCAGGTCACCCTGCTTAACAATACCCACCCCCTCTCGGCAGGCCTGCCCGGAGCGAGCCTCTCTGTTTACAGCAGCGCTGACGCACTTAACTGGGGTAAGGTGGCAGCTGGAGCGGTGAGCGTAGCCAGCCTGACCTCTGACAACACCCGCTCGGTTTTGTTTGGCTACGATATTGGCACTCTTATGCAAAGCGGGCTTGCTTTACACCGCCGGGTGGGCTTCTTCCCCAGCAGCACCGGCACCACCCGCCTGACCAATATGGGAATGCATCTGCTCGAGGCCGCCGTCACCTGGGCCGTATCGGGAAACTAAGGAGCTGCCATGTTGACCGAATCCAAGAAACCCCAACTGCAGGCCATCCTGGTGATGGACTCCCGCAAGACCTCGCTGTCGGTGCGCCACCAGAACTTCACCGGGGCCTGGTCGCAACTGTACAAGGCAGGCGACTTTTACCTGGATCTGAGCCTGAAACCGAATAACCACAAAGCCTACCTGCAAGGGTACCTGGTGGCCGATCCTAGCAGGCTCGCCCAGATCCAGGGCACCACCGCCCTGCGCAACGAACAAACCCAACTGACCGCACCCCTCAGCCTGACCGGCTCGTTCCGGCTGGAGGTGCCCACAGGGGGCGCCTACCATCTGGAGATTGCCCTCCAGGATCAGGTTATCCGGCTGGAGCACATCGAAATCTAGCCCGGTGTCACCAAACCCAAACCCCCAGGTAGGTTCCAGGGGGTTCGATAATGCTATAGCTCAACCCTCAAACCCCAGCAAGAAGGGGTCTTCCAGCATCTCGGCCACAAAGCGGCAGAAGCGGGCGGCGTCGGCCCCGTCAATCAGGCGGTGGTCGTAGGAGAGCGAGAAGGGCATGATGTTGCGCGGTTCAAAAGCGGCCTTCTCGGCGTTCCACACCGGCTCTATGCTGCTACGCGAAACCCCCATAATGGCCACCTCGGGCCAGTTGACGATGGGGGTGAATCCCGTCCCCCCGATGCCGCCCAGGTTGGAAATGGTGAACGAGGCCCCCTGCATCTCCTCGGGGGTGAGTTTGCGCTCTCGAGCCTTGGCGGCAATCTCGCCCAACTCGGCAGCCAGGGCGATGACGCCCTTTTTGTCCACATCGCGCACCACCGGCACCAGCAAGCCCGTGGGGGTGTCCACTGCTACCCCAATGTGGACGTAGTCTTTGTAAATGATCTCGTTCGTGGCGGTATCGATGGAGGCGTTGAACTTGGGGAACTGCTTGAGCGCAGCGGCGGCAATCTTCAGCAAGATGGCCGTCATGGTAACCTTGGCCCCGCGTTTTTCAGCCCGGGGGGCCATCCTTTTGCGCAGGGCTTCCATCTCGGTGATGTCGGCCTTGTCGAACTGGGTCACCATCGGGATGGTGCTCCAGGCCTGGGCCATGCTGCGCACCGTAGCCCGGCGAATCCCCGACATGGCCTCACGGCGCACCGGACCAAACTTGCTGAAGTCGGGCAGCGCTGGAGCAGACGGGCTCGAGGGCTGGGGGGCAGGCGCGAGCACCGGCGCCTCACCCGAAGCAAAACGCTTTACATCGCTCTCGGAGATGCGGTAGGCGGGGCCGCTGCCCACCACCTCCAGCAGATTAACCCCCATTTCTCGAGCCAGCCGGCGCACACTCGGCGCCGCGGGGATCAGCCGGCGCTGCCCTGCCGGAGCGCCGGGCAGAGAAGCCGCGCTACGCGGGGGGGCCGGTACGCTGGGGGGTTGGGCTACTGACGGTGTACTGGCAGGCTGGGCTGCGGCAGGGGCAGGGGTCGGCGGGGGGGGCGTTGCGGGTGCAGGCTTGGGGGTTTCCGCAGATGGCGCAGTACCGCCCAGAACCGCTATCACCTGCCCGCTTTTCACCTCGTCGCCGGGTTTGACCATCACTTTAGAAACCGTGCCCCCTTCGGAAGCGGGAGCTTCCATTACGGCCTTGTCGGTTTCCAGTTCCAACACCGGCTGTCCTGCCTCTATGGTATCGCCTTCCTTGATAAGCACCCCCACCACCACAGCGGAGGTCACGTTATCGCCCAGGTCGGGTAGTTTGAGTTCGGCCATGCAATGCTCCCTTCGATCGCACCAATAGCTCATTGCGAATGGCTGTTCTATTGCTATGAGCTATCGGCCATTGGCTATCAGCGTTTGTGCGGCGCCTCCCGCTTGGGGTCAATGCCCAGTTTTTTGATGGCTTCGGTGAGGGTATTGACGTTAACCTTGCCTTCGCCGCGCAGCGCCGAAAGCGCTGCCACCACCACATGCCTGGCATCCACCTCGAAGAAGTCGCGCAGGGCCTCGCGGGTCTCGGAGCGCCCATAGCCGTCGGTGCCCAGACTGTGGATGGGGCGGTTCAGGTAGCCCGAGAGCAGGTCGGGCAGCACCTTCATGTAATCCGAGGCGGCCACAATCGGGCCTTCGGTGGGGTTCAGACACTGCGCCACATAGGGCAGCCTGGCCTTGCTGCTGGGGTTGAGACGATTGTGGCGGGCGGTTTCCTGGGCCTCGTAGTAGAGGGCTTTGTAGCTGGTCGCGCTCCAAACGTCGGCGGCAATGTTGTACTCGGCGAGCATCTCGGCAGCCTTGATAACCTCGTTCAGGATGGTGCCCGAACCCAGAAGCTGCACTCGAGCCCGGGGCTTTTTCAGCTCACTCCGTTTGAACAGGTACAGACCTTTCAAGATGCCCTGGCGGGTTTCCTCGCGTGGCTCGGGCATGGCCGGCTGGGCATAGTTCTCGTTCATCAGGGTGATGTAGTAGAAGATGTCCTCGCCATCGTGGTACATGCGCTTGAGCCCGTCTTGCAAGATCACCGCCAGCTCGTAGGCAAAAGCCGGGTCGTAGGCGGGCATGTTAGGTACCGGCAGGGCCAGTACATGCGAGTGGCCGTCCTCGTGCTGTAAACCCTCGCCGTTCAGGGTGGTACGGCCTGCCGTGGCCCCCATCAGGAAGCCCTTGGTGCGCTGGTCGCCGGCGGCCCAGACCAGGTCGCCCACCCGCTGCAAGCCGAACATCGAGTAGTAGATGTAGAAGGGAATGGTGGGTATGCCGTGGTTGGCATAAGCCGTACCGGCGGCGATAAAGCTACACATGGCCCCGGCCTCGTTGATGCCCTCCTGGAGCAACTGGCCGGTCTCGGACTCGCGGTAGACGGTCACGGTGCCGGCGTCTACCGGGGTGTAAAGCTGGCCCTTGGGCGAGTAGATGCCCACCGAGCTGATAACCCCTTCCATGCCAAAGGTGCGGGCCTCGTCGGGCACGATGGGCACGATGAGTTTGCCCACCTCCGGGTGGCGCACCAGCTTGGTGAGCATCCGCACAAAGGCCATGGTGGTGGAAATTTCCCGCCCGCCCGAGCCCGTCAGAAACTCCTCAAAAAAGGCCAGGTCGGGGGTGTTGAGCCGGTACTCGCGCACCCGCCGCTCGGGAATCAGCCCGCCCAGGGCCTTGCGACGCTCCAGCATGTAGCGCACCTCCGGCGAGTCCGGGCCGGGGTGGTAGAAGGGGGTTTTCTCGAGGTCCTCGTCCGAAATCGGAATACCCAGCGCGTCGCGAGCCTCGCGCAGGTCTTCTAAGGTGAGCTTCTTGACCTGGTGGGCCACGTTCTTGGCCTGGGCGGTGGGACCCAGGCAGTAACCCTTGACGGTGCGGGCGATGATGACCGTAGGCGAGCCCCGGTGCTCGGCTGCCGCTTTGAAGGCCGCGTAAATCTTGCGGTTATCATGCCCACCGCGCGAGAGCGTCAGGCGGTCGAGGTCCTCGTCGGTCATGCCCTCAATTAGCCTTTGCAGGGCCGGGGTGTTGAAGAACTTTTCCCGCAGTTCCTTGCCGCCGTAGGCCGCGTAGCGCTGGCTTTCGCCGTCCACCAGTTGCTCCATGCGCTCCAGCAACACCCCCTCGGTGTCCTTAGCGAACAACTCGTCCCAGGCACTGCCCCAGACCACCTTAATCACGTTCCAGCCGTTGCCGCGGTAGACGCTCTCGAGCTCCTGGATCACCTTGGAGTTGCCCCGCACCGGCCCATCGAGGCGTTGCAGGTTGGCGTTGATGACGAACACCAGGTTGTCCAGCTCTTCGGAGGCCGCTACCCGCAGAGCGCCCAGGGTTTCGACCTCGTCCTGCTCACCGTCCCCCAGGAAGGCCCAGACCTTGGCGCTGGTCTTGGGCTTGAGGCCGCGGTCTTCCAGGTAGCGCATGAAGCGGGCCTGGTAGATGGCTTGCAAAGGCCCCAGACCCATGCTGACGGTGGGAAACTCCCAGTAGTCGGGCATCAGCCAGGGGTGGGGGTAGCTGGCCAGGCCACGGCCCGGCCCGCCCAGCAGTTCGCGGCGAAACTTGCCCAGGTCGTCCTCGTTCAGGCGGCCCTCCAGGTAACTGCGGGCGTACACCCCCGGCGACATATGCCCCTGGTAGAAGACCAGGTCGCGGTCGGGGGAGTCCTGGCCCCGGAAAAAGTGGTTGAAGCCCATCTCCATCAGCTCGGCAATGCTGGCATAGGTGGAGATGTGCCCCCCGATGCCGTCGGCCTTCTTGTTGGCCTGTTGCACGATGGCGATGGTGTTCCAGCGCAGAATGTTGGCAATGCGCTGCTCGAGCTCGAGGTCGCCGGGGTAAGGTGGCTGATGCTCTACCGAGATGGTGTTCACGTAAGGGGTGTTGACCTTGTCGTGGATGACCACCCCATAGTGGTAGGCGTAGTTCTCGAGCATCTCCATGAGCTGTGCGACCCGGTCTCGGCCCGCAGTGCGCAGGATGTACTCGAGGCTCTCGCGCCACTCCTGGTTCTCGAGGTCTTCTAGTTTGATCTGCTCCTCGGCAGATAGCCCCGCACGGGCAGCAATCAGTTCGCGGTCTTCAACCATTGGGCGCTCCTTTGAGCCGATAGCCGATAGCCCATGGCCGATGGCTCTCTTCTTCACGGCCTCTGGCATTCAGCATTTGGCGACTGTTTTTTGTCATCAGCCTTACATTACAGCAGATTTTCGGGGAGCCAATCGTAAGGAAGTATGTTTTTTACAGCTTATAAAAAACTTTTACCAAATGGCAAATTTGACCGCTGCAATCTTCGTGTCCAAGGAATCAATCAGGTTTATCAGATGCCTGGCAGGCTGCCGCTATGAAGCGTTGGCAAGAGGGCCGAAAACCCTGCGGTTCAGGGAAGGGGGATAATGGCGTCACTCGGAAAGGCGGCGGGGGCCACTGCTGCGCCTTTTTGCACAGTGAACTTGGTCAGGTACTCGCCGTCCTGGGGATCGCGGTAGACCTCGGTGTGGCCGGCGTTAAGGTTGACAATCCAGACCTCGCGAACCCCGTTCTCAGCGTAGCTGGGCAGCTTTATTTCACGATCGTACTTGATGCTGCTGTCCGCAACTTCGATCACCAGAAAAGCGTCGGCAGGGGTCGGGTAGGCAGTGGTGTAGAAATCGTCTCTGGGCTTCAACAGGGCTACATCGGGCTGGGGAAGCCCCAGGTCGCCCATACGAAGGGGGTTCTGGCTGCTTACCAGGGCGCGTTCGCCAAAGACCTGCTCCAATAGCTTGACCATGCGAATAATCGTGCCCGCGTGACTCTCCCCAATCCCCATTTCGTAGACCTCTCCGTTGATCAACTCAATACGCTTGGATGGGTCGAGCAGACCGGCTCTGTCCATTGCCAGCAGCTCGTCTACCGTCCACTTTTTTAGTGTTACCATATCTATCAGGATAGCGCATTCGGGCATGACCCCGATGAAACCACTGGCGCGACCCTTGAGTTTTTCCAATGCTCAACCGCACCAAAGCGGGGCCGTTTTCAGCTCTCGGCTTTTAGCTTGTGGTTTTTAGCCCACTACGGCCCCAGCTTGCGCCTGAGGTACAAAAGCAAATCCTCCAGCGCGGTGCGCAGGGCCCGCTGCTCGCGCAGGATGGCCTCGATGCGGTCTTCGGGGGTGGCCAGGGTGAGGGTTTTGAAGATCATGTTGGTGTTGCCGCAGCGTGGGCAGGGGATGGTGGGAGGCGAGCTGGAGGGGGCGTAAAAGATGCGGGTGTTGTCGCGGGTGCAGAGCATGTACTTGGCCCCTGCTGCTTCGCCGCGCCGGATGGCCTCGGCCAGTTCCCTGGCTTCTTCGGTGGCGTAGCCCAGGAAGAAGTCGCCCCCTACCTCCTCGATAGAAGGTACTACCTCGCGGGTAGCGGTCAGGTCGGACTTCAGACCGCGCGGGGCTGTCCAGGAGATGCCATTCCACTTGAAGTGGCGCAGGTGGCGCTTGCGGGCCTTGTCTTCAATTTCGACAATCAGGTTGACCTCGGGGTCTTTGGGGTAGTAATAAAGCCGGACTGCCGCCACTCCGCTCAGCGCAGGCTCCGGAGGCATGGTGTAGGAAAGGGGGCCGTCCACCTTCAAGCGGCTGCTATAACCCACCAGGTTCTGCAGGTCGTAGAGGGTCAGGCCCGGGTGCTCAAAATCGCCCTCCAGGAAGGCCCGCACCTTGGCAAAGGCTTGCTCGAGACCCACATCTACCATAGCTGGCTAAAGTCTACCATCCAGGTCAAGGGGCAAAAACCACGGCCTGGCACCCGGACAGCCCAGAGGTTGTGTTGATCATCGGCCATAGGCTATGGACTATCAGCTTTGCTTGGCGCTTTCAGCCACTGACCCAAACACCAAATCGTATAATGACCCCTCGTGTTGATTCGCGCTGGCAACACCGACTTCCCCCTACCCAGGCCCCCCCAGGTGCTCGAGGTGGGCTTTGGCGACGGGCGCTTTACCGCTCAGATTGCCCGCCTGTACCCCGATTGGCAGATTCTGGGGGTGGAAATTTCGGCGGGCTCGGTAGCCCGGGCCCTTAAGCGCTTTCGGCGGGAGGGCATCGGGAATGTGCAGATCTACCACGGCGAGGCCCTTTTTGCCCTGCGCAACCTGGTGGCCCCGCGCAGCCTGCGGCGGGTCTACGTCAACTTCCCCGACCCCTGGCCCAAGGCCAAGCACGAAGAAAACCGCCTGTTGCAGCGGGCTTTTTTCCGAAGGCTTTCTACCCGGCTGGCCGAGGGGGGCGAGCTGTTGCTCACCACCGACCACGAGGAGTACTGGCGGTTTGCCCAGGCCGAGGGCCAGGCCAGCGGGCTGTTCGAGGTCGAGACCCCACCCCCGCCCCAGCACCACCTGAGCACCAAGTACGCCCTCAAGTGGAAAGAGCAGGGTCGCAGCTTCTATCACGCGGTTTTTCTCAAGATGGCCGAAGACCCCACCCCCTGGCCCCCCCTACCGAGGTATCCTATGCCCCATGCCCTGATGTCTGGTACGCTACCCGAACTCAACCATTTCGAGAAAACTGTGGTTCGTTTTGAGGGTGGCACCGCCATACTGCTCGAGGCCACCCGCGCCCTGGGCCCCGCAGGCGGCTACTACTTTCACACCCACATCGAGGAAGAAGACCTGATCCAGGATGTGCTCCTAGAGGCCCGCCCCAGCGCACATGGGTTGTATGTGGGCATCTCTCGCTTTGGCGCACCTCTCAGCACCGCAGGGGTGCGGGCTGCGGTGGAGTGGCTGGTGGGCTGGCTCGAGGGCCAGGGTCTAGCAGTAAAGCAGCAGTCGTACTAGTGCATAGTCGTACAAATACCCTTACAGAGCCGCCCATTTTGGCACGTACAATGCTGTATGCTCTGGCAAAAGCCGTAGTAGACGCCCTTTCGTTCCTCCCCTACAGCGTAGGGGAGGTTAGGTGGGGTTGCTGAGCAGCGCCTTCGTGTAGTTGAGCGGTTGAGGGCTTCGCCCAATACCCTCCCCGCCCTCCCTACGCGGTAGGGAGGGGACTAGAGATCAATACCTCCGAGAAACCTGGAGGTGTATGGACATCTCTACGACGGTGTACTAGGCAGTCTTTCGTAAAGCGATGTCAATCTTGCAGATGTGCTGGGTCAGCCAGTCTGCCAGCAAGGCGTGCAGGCTTTCCAATGCTGCAACGGAGACTTGATGGGCGGTGTGTTCGCGGTTAAAGTCGGCCCATAGCTGTAAAAACTTGTCGTGGGCCTCCTTGTTCTTCTGAGCCACCTTACAGCCCCGCAGGGCCATGCAAAGCTCCTCGTAGGCAAAATGGGTATTAACGTAGGCATCCAGAAAGATAAACACGTCCTCCACCGCACGCCGGTCAAGCTGGCCTGTTTTGCCCTGCTCAATCAGGTTCTCGATGCGATTGACATAGTCAAACAGGTTCTGATGCTGAAGATCGGTTCGCGTATCGCCGACCTCGTACTGTTCACTCCACTGGATTGGCATGCTCACCCCCGCTCGAGGTTTGTGCGGAGCATTCTAGAGGGGTGAGGGCAGAAAAATGTCCCGATACGGGCTAAGGAGTGCTACCACTGCCCAGCTGGTTGAACAACACAAACCCCAGAAGGCCAAACCACAGCAGGAGCAAAATCACACTGCCCCAGCGCTGCCAGAAGGTGGGTTTCTTTTCCGGCTCGACAATCTGGGTAGTGAGCACTTCCGGGTCGGTGCCGCTTTGCAGATGTACCGGCTTCCCATCGTTGGCCTCGAGCGGCAGGGCATAGGGCCTGGGGTTTTCGGCCACCTGGCTGCCAATCGTGACCACCACTGCACTAATGTTGTCGGGGCCGCCCCAGTCGTTGGCCAGCTTGATCAGCTTGGCCACCGCCGGCTCGGGGGGGTTGGTAAGGATCATCTCGGCAAGCACCTTGTCCTCCAGCACCCCACTGAGGCCGTCGGAGCAGAGCAAAAACACGTCGCCGGGCCGCACCTTGAGACCCACCAGATCCACCCGCGCCTGAGGAAACGAACCCAAGGCATTGGTGATGACGTTGCGCCAGCGGTGGTTGCGGGCTTCGTCCTCACTCAAGAGGCCCTGGCGCACCCGGTCGGCTACCCAGGAGTGATCCTGGGTCAGTTGCAAGAGTTCTCCGTCGCGCAGCAGGTAAGCCCTCGAGTCGCCCACATGGGCAATCAGGGCATAGGGCAGGTCGAGCCACAGGGCGGTACAGGTGGTGCCCATCCCCCGCGATTCGGGCTTTTGCCCGGCCAGGTAGATGGCCTCGTTTGCAGCTTCGTAGGCTTCCAACAGCCCCTGCGGCGAGGGTTCGCTACGCTTGAGCACCTCCACAATCTGGCTTACCGCCATCTGCGAGGCCACCTCGCCGGTTCGATGCCCACCCATCCCGTCGGCTACGATAAAAATACCGCCGTAACTGGTGACGAGCTGGCTCACCGCATCCTCGTTGAGGGCCCGCTTGCGGCCCGGGTCGGTCAGGGCCGCCGCAAAGACCATCGGGAGGCTGTCGGAACCTGGCATACAAGGGGCATTATAGGCCACCCCAGGGGAGTTTGAGGCCAAAAATCACACACCTATTCTCAATTGCAGCCGTCTCATCATTTGCTTCATGGCTTTTACCCTACCCTGGAATGTGTGAGACAGTTCTATTTCAATCTACCCCGGGGCCCTATGGGGGTGCTCTTGCTGGCGCTGGCCGGAACGGTGGGCCTGTTTCTGGTGTTCTGGCTCCTGACCACGTTGTGGGTATTGGCTGTGGGGGCCGGCATCGTCGGCGCTCTGGCCTATGGCTGGCGGCGTCTGGAGGCCCGGTTTCGTCGGGGCCGCTGGCGCAGGCTCCCTGAGCGGGTTCGGCGCTGGGAAGACTGATTTAGGCCGATAGCCCAAAGCCAAAAGCTCAAAGCCTGACGCGGGAGTCCGGCTGGGAAGGGAGGAAGTCGAAGTCTATCCTGCTCGGCCTTGCACAAGCGGCCAGCAACCTCCCTAGTTGCAAACCAGGTTCACAGCCAGTGCCTTTCCTCTGCCATGCGACCTGAGACCCGAGACTTGCGACACTTACCAGGCACCTTTGCTCAGGCACTCGACATAAAGCGGACAGCCCTCGCAGCGCGGTTTGCGGGCGGTGCAGTGGTAGCGCCCGAACAGAATCAGGGCGTGGTGGATAAACACCCACTTTTCCCTGGGAAAGAGGCGCTCGAGGTCGGCCCCAATTTTCTCGGGGTCTTTCTGCTGGGAGAACCCCAGTCGGCTTGCGAGGCGCATCAGGTGCGTATCCACCGCAATCCCCGGCACCCCGAAGGCCGCCCCCAGCACCACGGTGGCGGTCTTCCAGCCCACGCCGGGCAGCTCGCGTAGCTGGGCCTTGTCCACCGGCACCTGGCCCCCGTGCGCCTCCACCAGCTTCCGGGCCAGCAGCACCAGATTCCTGGCTTTGGCACGGTACAGGCCAATGGTCTTGATGTAGGGCTCGACCTCTTCGGGCGTGGCCCTGGCCAGGGCGTGGGCATCGGGAAAGCGCTTGAAGAGCGCTGGGGTGGCTTTGTTCACCGAGGCATCGGTGGCCTGGGCCGAGAGCACCGTAGCCACCAGCAGCTCGAACGGGTTGGTGTGGGCCAGCTCGGTAGCAGCCTGGGGGTATAGCTGCTCCATGACCGAGAGCACCTTGGCCGCTCGAGCCTTCCGGGCTTTCAGGGACTCCCGCCCCCTCCCCTGGGGCTCTTTGCTGCGGCTCTGCGCTTTTGGCGCCGGGCTTTTGGCCTTTGGCGTTTGGCTTTTCGCTATTAGCTTTCGGCGTTCAGCTTTGGGCCCCTGGCTCTTCCCTGTACCCTCGACCCTGGGCATATTTCAGTACGCCTTGGCGAACAGAATCCGCTTGCCGTAAGCACTGGGTTTGCCGCACCGAATACAGCTTCCGTGGGCTTCGGGTTCATCGTAGGGGATGCAGCGGGTGGTGGCGGTGGTCTCGGCCTTGATCTGCTTTTCGCAGTCCTTGTCGCCGCAGTGGAAGGCCTTCACGAAGCCCTGCTCGACCTTTTCCTTGAACACCTCGTAGCTGTCCACCTCCCAGGTGTGGGCGTCGCGGAACTGCAAAGCCCGCTCGTAGAGGTCGTGCTGGAACTGCTCGAGCCGGCCCGGCAGCAGAGCCTGTAGCTCGGCAATCTGCACGGTCTCCTTGCCCCCCAGGCGGCTGGCCAGCACCGCCGTTCCGGCCTCCACATCGCGGGGGCCGACCTCGAGGCGCAGCGGTACGCCCTTCAGTTCCCACTCGTTGAACTTATAGCCGGGGCTGTACTGGTCGCGGTCATCCAGGTATGCGCGGATACCCGCTTGCTTTAGCTCATGGAGCAGTTTCTCGCACGCCGGGAGAACTGTCTCTCGAGTCTCAGCTTTGTAGATGGGCACGATCACCACCTGGATGGGGGCCAGGCGGGGCGGCAGAATCAGGCCCTTGTCGTCGCCGTGGGTCATCACGATAGCCCCCACCACCCGGGTGGTAAAGCCCCAGGAAGTGGTGTGAACGTACTTGTTCTGCTGGTCTTTGTCCTGGAACTGGATGTCGAAGGCTTTGGCGAAATTCTGGCCCAGGTAGTGCGAGGTGCACGATTGCAGGGCCTTGCCGTCCCGCATCATGGCCTCGTAACTGATGGAATAGACCGCCCCGGCAAACTTCTCCGAGTCGGTTTTGGGGCCTTCCCAGCCGGGAATGGCGCACCAGTCGCGCAGCACCGTGGCATACACCCCGGCCATGCGGCGGGTTTCCTCTTCGGCTTCCTCCTGGGTGGCGTGGGCGGTGTGGCCCTCCTGCCACAAAAACTCGGTGGTGCGCAGAAAGAGCTTTGTGCGCAGCTCCCAGCGCACCACGCTGTTCCACTGGTTTAGCAGTTGGGGTAGGTCGCGGTAGGTGCGGATCCACTTGGCCCACATGTGCCCGATGATGGTCTCGGAGGTCGGGCGCACCGCCAGGGGCTCTTCCAGCGTCTCGCCCCCAGCCTGCGTTACCACGGCCAGCTCAGGGGCAAAGCCCTCCACGTGCTCGGCTTCTTTTTGCAAGAAGCTGATGGGAATGAAGAGGGGGAAGTAGGTGTTGGAGTGTCCGGTTTCCTTGAACATGCGATCCAGCTCGCGCTGGATGTTTTCCCACAGGGCATAGCCGTAGGGCTTGACCACCATGGTCCCGCGCACCGGGCCGTAGTCCACCAGGTCGGCTTTGAGCACCACTTCGTTGTACCATTCGTTGAAATCTACAGATTGGGGAACGAGGCCTTTGTCCTTCGCCATACCGACCCATCATAGCGGATGTCACACAGAAGTTGCGTTGCCAGCGAAAAAAGTTGGCTGTAACGAATCCAGCCTTTATGAAACGTCTAAGTAACCAGACCTTGTAACCAAAACTGCCGGTCGAGCGCTTAGTATGAATTGCGTTTTCAAAACCAGATCCTCAGAAAGGAGGTAGTTTCAGCAGTTTCTGAACAGTTTGTTGTGGTTGCAGCCAAAACCATCCCTCAGATTCAACAGATTCTTGAATAAAGGAGCAATCGTGCGCAAGTCCCTACTCACACTAGGTGTGGCAGGTCTGTTGACAGCCTGCGGAGGCTTCAAGTCAAGCCAGCCCACACCTGAGGTCATCGCAGCCCTACCCCCTCAACCCACAACTTCCACCATGGTCAACGAGACCCCCACGCGCTGGTTTGTGGAGCTTTCCGGCGGGGCGGTTTCCGATGGCATTAGCCTCCAAAGCGTGCAAGCCCAACAAGCAGCCTTCCGTCAGGCCGCCCAGGCTGCAGGCGTCAAAATCCTTTACTCGTACACCGAGCTGGTCAACGGTTTCTCGGTGGAAGTACCCGGCAACGATCGCAAGTTGCTCTACACCCTACCCGGAGTGGAGGGCGTTTATCCGGTGGGGATGTACAAGCTACCCCCGCGTGAGGCAGCCAATCCCGATCTGGCCAGCGCCATCACCCAAACCGGAGCCGACATTGCCCAGAACGACCTGGGCCTCACAGGTCGGGGCGTGAAGGTGGGCATCATTGACTCCGGGATTGACATCCAGCACCCCGCATTTGCAGGCCGCATTGTAGACGGCTACGACTTTGTGGGCGACGCTTACGATGCCTCTGACCCGAGCAAGTCCACTCCGGTTCCCGACCCCAACCCCGACGACTGTGACGGCCACGGCACGCACGTAGCGGGCATTGTGGGCGGTAAGGATAGTCAGATCACCGGCGTGGCCCCTGGGGTCACATTTGGGGCCTATAAGGTTTTTGGTTGCGAGGGCTCCACGGGGGATGACGTAATCCTGGCTGCCCTCGAGCGGGCCGAGACCGCTGGTATGGATGTGGTTAACATGAGCCTGGGCTCGCCCTTCGGCTGGAGCATGCTGGGCAAGGCCGTTACCAAGATGGTCAAACGCGGCACCGTGGTGGTGGCGTCGGCTGGCAATAACGGCAACCTCGGGCTATTCGCAACCGGTGACCCCGCCGCCACCCAGGGCGTTATCAGCGTGGCCTCCTTCGACAACGTTAGCGTGAATGCCCAAAAAGCCATCGTGAACGCCACCAACAGCCCGCTCGGCTATCTGGTGCTGGGCGGGGCTGAAGCCCCCCCCACCAGCGGCACCAGCGCCGAGGTGGTCTGGATTGGCCGCTCCTGCAATGCTGATGCCCTGCTCGCGAACCCTGCAGGGAAGGTGGCCCTGATCGAACGCGGCGCGTGTACCTTCAACGAAAAATATCAGAAGGCCGTTGCTGCCGGAGCGGTGGGCGTCATCATTCACAACAATGCAGCAGGCCTCTTTGCGGGCGGTGGCATTGTGGGGGCTCCGGGGGTCTTTGGCATCAGCATCTCGCTAGCCGATGGCCTGGCTCTGCGCGCTCTCACCTCCCCCACCACGCTAACCTGGACTGCCGGTACCACCCTGGTTGCGAACCCCACCGGCAACTTAATCTCTAGCTTCAGCTCCTGGGGTCTTAGTCAAGACTTGAAACTCAAGCCCGACCTGGGCGCGCCCGGCGGCCTGATTCGCTCGGCCCTCCCGTTGGAGCAAGGCGGCTACGGTATCTTGAGCGGCACCTCCATGTCGGCACCGCACGTTGCGGGTGCAGTAGCCCTTTTGCTGGAGGGCAACCCCGCGTTCTGGCGTACGCAGCGCCCCAGCGAGGTCATCAAGTACCTCCAGAATACCGCCATGCCCAAGCCCTTCGCCCTGGCCCCAGCCAGCGGTTTCCCGGAAACCAGCTTCCGCGAGGGCGCCGGGATGATTGACATCGTGGCAGCAGTGCAGAACCGTGTGACCGTGACGCCTTCCGCCATTTCCTTCGCCGAAAAGGCAGGCGCCCACACCGAACGGCTGGTGCTCAGGAACCGCAGCAACGTGCCGCTCATCTACCGGCCTACCCACCTGGCAAGTCCCTCGGCCACGGGCAGCATTTATTCGCCTAGCTTCAATACCGCAGCCGCCACGGTCAGCTTCAGCCATAGCCAGATCACCGTGCCGGCCAGGGGCGAGGCCATCCTGACCGTAACCATCACGCCACCGGCGGGCCTGGCAGCCAAGAGCCTGTATGGGGGTTACATCCTCCTGAACCCGGTGGGTGCGGGCATCAAGATGAACGTGCCCTACGTGGGCATGCCGGGAGGTTATCAGGCCATTCAGGTACTGACACCGGCGGCCTCTGGCTTCCCCCTTCTGGGCAGGCTTAACGCCGCAGGCACCGCATTCGACATCCTGCCCGGCGGGGGCACCTTTACCCTCCAGGGCAACGACGTACCACAGATTCTGGCACACTTCGAACACGGGGCCCAGGCCTACGAAATGGTCATTCTCGACGCGGCCACCAACGCCCCCATCCACCCCAAGTTCAATCGCGCTGACTACGGTGAGTACCTACCCCGCAACTCCTCGGCTAATGGCTTCTTCGCCATTGCGTGGGATGGAACCCGCATCACCAAGTACAAAAACGAGGACATCTACGGCAACAAGATTCCGGTACCCAGTGAGTTCCAGGCTGTACCCAACGGGCAGTACAAACTGCAAATCCGGGTGCTCAAACCCACCGGCAACCGCAACAACCTCGCCGACTGGGAAACCTGGACTTCGCCGGTCATCACCCTGGCCCGTCCGTAAGCCCTGCACCCTTTCCAGAAGACCCGCCTCGGCGGGTCTTTTTTGCGTATGCTAAAGGCACATGGAACTGCGCGGCCCCCGCATCCGGCTTCGCCCCCCCCGCCCGGAGGACACCGAGGCGCTGTTTGCATTGATGTCCGACCTCGAGCTGGCCCCTTTTGTGTACTGGAACCCCCACCAGAGCCCCCAGGAAACCTACGAGTACCTGGAGTGCTTGCAAGCCAAGGAGGGCTTTTTCATCATCGAGGCCGAAGGCCGACCCGCCGGGGTGATTGGGCTGCACCTGGACTGGCCCAACAAGCTGGGCGAGACCGAGACCTGGCTGGGGCGGCCCTACTGGGGTACCGGCCTCAACACCGAGGCCAAGGTGGTGCTCTTCGATTTTGCCTTTGGGCCCTGGGACTTGCGCCGTATCCAGGCCATTGCCCACGTGCACAACCCGCGCTCGCAGCGGGCGCTGGAGAAGCTGGGCTTTCAGCGCGAAGGGCTCTTGCGCCGCTGGCGCTGGATTCGCGGGGAGCCCTGGGATTTTTACATGTACAGCCTGCTGCCCGAAGAGTGGATGTCAAGCCGGCCACCCATTTTTTACTAGCGTAATCAACGTCGTTACACTCCCGCGATAGGTGTACCAGGCGCTACAATGGGGTACTAATCCATTTTGCGCCGGAAGAGCGTATGCCCACGCCTGCCTGCTTGTACCTGCTTGACGAGCCCCACATGCGGGTGGGGGAGGTGCGCCACGACCTAACCCCCTCGCGCCCGGTACAGCTGCTGGTCTACCTGGCCTGCCGGGGGGAGTGGGTAAGCCGCGAGGCGCTGGCCGCCCTCTTCTGGCCCGACAGCCCCGAGGAGGAAGCCCGCCACAACCTGCGGGTGGTGCTGCACCGGGCCAGGGCGCTGCCCTGGGCCGGGGGCCTCGAGGTCGAGCGGGAGCGGGTGAGGCTCTTGATGGACACCGACACCGCCCATTTCCGACAGGCGCTGGGCCAGGCCCGCTGGGAACAGGCTGTGCGCCTGCACCGGCGGCCTTTTTTGCAGGGCTTCCCCTTGCAGGACGCACCCGCCCTGGAAGACTGGGCCACCCTCGAGCGCGAGAGCCTGCTGGAGGCCTGGCAGCAGGCCGCCCGCCACCACGCCGAGGCCCTCCAACAAGCCGAGCAGCACGCCGAGGCCTGCAAGCTGCTGGCGGAAATCCTGCGGCAGAACCTGTTAAGCGAGGACGTGTTGCAGGACTACTTGCGGGCCGCCTACCTGGCCGGGCAGCGGGAGGCGGCCCTGAAGCTCTATGAACGCTTCGCAGGGGAGCTGAGACAGGAGCTGGGGTTGGAGCCCATGCGGGCCACCCAGGAACTGGCCCAGGCCCTGCGGCGGAGTGAGCCGCTTCAAGCAGTCCCACCAAAACCGCCGCCCAGGATTCCCCTCGAGGTGCTGCGCCCGCCCCGCCTGGTAGGCCGCGAGGCCGAGCAGGCCCGGCTGCGGGGGTCGTCGGCGCTGCTGGTCCACGGCGAACCGGGGGTGGGCAAGTCCCGCCTGCTCCAGGAGGTCTTCCCCCAAGCCCCGCTCCTGCGGGCCCGCGAAGGGCTGGAGAACGTGCCCTTCTACCCGGTGCTGGACTACCTCAAGGCAAATCTTGCCAACCTCCCAGACCTGGGCCCCTACCGCGAAGACCTGGCCCGGCTGCTGCCGGAGGCCTACCCCGGCTTCGCCCCGCCCCCTGGCGAGCCCGGCAGCGCCAAAGCCCGCCTTCTGGAAGCCCTGGCCCGCGCCCTGGCCCCCGCCGGACGGCTGCTGTTCGACGACCTGCAGTGGGCCGACGAGGGCACCCTGGAGCTTTTGCTGTACCTGCACAGCCGGGGGCAGCCCTGGGCAGGGGCCTACCGGAGCCACGAGGTGGGGCCGGCCCTGGCAAAAGCCATCGAGGCCCTACGCGGAAGCGGGGCGGAGGAGCTGGCCCTGGAGCCGCTGGCAGCCCCCTCGGTGCAAGCCCTGCTGGCCGATTTGATTGGGGTGGAGGAAGGGCCCCCGGTCTTTGCCGGCTGGCTGCACGGCCAGACCGGCGGCAACCCCTTCTTTGCCCTCGAGACCCTCAAGGCCCTCTTCGAGAACGGGGTGCTGCGGGCCGAGCAAGGCCAGTGGCACACCGACCTGGACGAGGTGACCCGCGACTACAGCGAGCTGCAAATCCCCCCCAAAGTGGCCGAGGTGATCCGCCGCCGGGTGGGCCGCCTCTCCGAGCCCGCCCTGCGGGTGGTGCAGGCCGCCAGCGTGGTGGGCGAGGGCTTTGGCCCCAGGCTGCTGGCCGGGGTGACCGGGCTTTCGGAGTGGGCGGTGCTGGGGGGACTCGAGGAGGCCGAAACCCTGGGGCTCATGCAAAGCGCCCAGTTTACCCACGACCTGATCCGCCAGGGGGTGTACAGCGACCTTCCATCCTCGAGGCGAACCATGCTTCACAGTACAGTAGCCCAAAGTCTCGGCGAGGCCGACCCGGCGTTGCGGGCACGACATCACCAGGCGGCAGGTGAGCTCGAGCGGGCCAGCCGCCTATGGGAGGAAGCCGCCGAAGGCACTCCCGATGCGGCGGTTGCGGTAGGGCTTTTGCGCAGAGCGCTGGAAACCAACGCTGACCCCAGGCGGAAGATAGAGCTCGAGCTCAAACTTATCCAGCAACTGGGCGGCGCCGGGCTGTACGAAGAGGGCAAGAGCCGCCTCGAGGCCCTCTTGCAACAGTCTCTAAGCGTTTCCCAACGGGCCTGTGCCCTTGCCTTGCTGGCTGGGGTACATGTGCAAAACATGCAGGTTGCCCTGGCCGAGCCCATCCTGGCCGACCTCGAGCAAAACTATCCTTTCGACCTCCTGGACGAGCACGCCCAGGTTACGGTGGGCCTTTTGCGCAAGTCCTGGCACTTCCAGAAAGGTGAATACGACCTGGCCCTGGACATGGCCCGAAAGCTGGCCGAAATCTATGCCCAGCACCACGACCCGGCGACCCGCTTCGACCTGGTTCTACTCAAAAACGATATGGGAGCCCAGCTTACCCAACTGGGTCGCCTGGACGAAGCCCGGCGCGAACTGGAAGAAGCCTTCGCCCTCGCACAGGCTCTACACTCGCGTCACGGCAAGATCTCCTGCATGAGCAACCTGGTGTACTACTGGATTGTACGGGGTGAACCGGCGCAAATTCTGGCGCCCGCCAGGGCCGTGCTGGCCGAAGACCCGGCCTACGAGGAAGGACGCACTGACAACCTCGAGGTCAATCTAGGCACCGCCTGCTTGCGCCTCGAACGCTGGGAGGAGGCCATCGGCCACTACGAGGCGGTGCGCCAAAAGGGCCGCCACCCCATGTTCGGCCTCCTGGCCCGCACCCGCTTGTTTGGGCTATACCATCAGACCGGCCAGCCCGAAAAAGCCCACCGGGCCCTGCAAGAGGCCCTGACCTTCCTGCCCAAAACCGCCCACCTGCCTACCCGCGCCATCCTGCTCACCCTGTCCCTGCAACACGGCACCCCTGAGGAGCTGGCGATGGTGCGGCAAGCAGTTGAGCCCCTCGAGCGCACCCGGCTTCCCCGTGAGGTGCGGGCCCAGCTCGAGGCCGCCGAGGCTGCTCGAGGCTGAGACGCCGGTGTAACGCTTCCCCCCCTACCCTACCTGCCATGACCCCCAGGCTGCGCCAGAGCCTCCTGGTACGGGTGTACACCACCCCCGGCCCGGACGGCCTCCCCCGTTCCACCTACCGCGTACACGACCTGAAGACCGGTACCGAGGTGGAGCTGGCCACCTGGGAGGAGCTGCGGGCCTACCTACAGCGCCGCTGGCCGCGCCGGTTGCGCTGAGACGGTGGTGTAACGCTTTGCAGCTACAGTGCCCCTCGAGGCTCCCCCAAACCCAAGCTGGGGCAGTACTCAGGAGGTGAAATATGCGGCCTTTGGTACATTTGGTAGCGGGACTATTGCTGGTGTTGCTGGCGGGGTGCGGCAACCGCCCGGGCCCGGACACCGGCCCGCAGGTGTTCGTGGGCGAGATTGCGGGCAGCGATGCCCTGATTGCGCTGGTGGTGGAGCAGGGGCGTTTTCTAGCCTACAGTTGCGGGGGCCCGGATAGCTGGCAGCAGCTTACCGGCTGGTTCGAGGGCGAACTGCAGGGCGGCAGCCTCCCGGTCACCACCGGCAGCTATGGCCTGGTGCTGAAAGCCAGTCCGAGCGGTACAGGGTGGAGCGGTTCCCTCGAGGCCGAGGGGCAGACCCGCAGCTTTAGCCTTGCCCCGGCCAAACCGGACAGCCCCGCCGGGCTCTACATCCTGGACAACGAGGCCCGCGAGGCTGGGCTGATCATCGCGAACAACCTCAAAACTGCGGGGGTCTACTACGGCAAGCAGAGCGGCGTGACCGCCACCGTGCAGGTCAAGGACGACCTGGCGAAGATCGCCACCCGGCCCACCCAGCTCACCGTGACCTCCCCGGCCTACGGCGGCAGCGAGTTCACCCTGAGCAGCACCACCAAGGTGCAGGCCGCGCCAGTCGAGCCCCGCCTTCCTATCCCAGTGAACCTGCACCGCATAGCCGCTCAGATGCTGGAAGAAACCCGCGGCAGCGAGATGGCCCCCGACTGGAGCAGCACCGCCCGGCTGGCCGGCACGGTGCGCCCCTTCTACCGCCCGGATATCACAGCGCCGGCCTACTTCGAGCTACCCGTACTGCCGCAGGGGTTCATTCTGGTCTCAAATGGCGAGCACGATTATCCGATTACCCACTGGAGCGATACCTTCACCCTCTCAAAAAGCCTCGAGGCTTCAGCCAAGGATAAGGGTCAGACCTCGGCCCGCTACTATAAACTCGATACTTTGTTTTATGTGGCCGAGGATAGCCAGGGTAACCGCATCGCCAGTTATGGCAGTGAAATCGCGCAGATTGTGGGGGTCTCGTTCAACCAGACCGAGCGAATGCTTGTCGCCACCGCTACACCCCAGACGCCCCAGCCCGAGGATACCGACCCCACCAACTCGCGGTTCGTGATTCGACAAGACCCCCCGCCCAACATCGTCTTCAGGCCCTGGGGCTCCTGGCGCGAGCAAAAAAGTGGATTTGCATCAGCTTATGCCCCCTGGCTCAGACTGCTGGCCGAGCGTGCCAGAAGCGACTGGGAGGTTGAAAAGGCCATTCAGCGCAATGGTGAAGCGCTGGTTGCGGGAAACAAGTACGAGGTAGCTACCCTCTACCCGGGTGTGAAGTTTCGTACCGACCGGGACGTGAGCGCACACATTGCTTTAGAGCTCAAGAAGTCCTCCGATGCCAGAGTGCCCGACACGCTGGTGATTACGGTGCGGGCCAGTGCGCCCGAGAACACTGCCTTCGGCCTTGAGTTGTCTTACCGCAACGGTGTGACCGAGATGCTGCGCTATACCGTGGTACGACCCCCCGCTACTCCAAGTGGCGTTCGTGCCCAGTCCGACGATTGGAGCCGGTGGACTTACCATAGCGCGGGCGGCAACTCCGATCAGCGTACCTACTGGCAGGAAACCCACCCCACCAAGGGCTGTCCTACGGGCTGCGGCCCGGTGGCTTGGGCCATGCTCTTTGGCTGGGCCGACTTCAAGGCCGCTCAGGATCACCCCCGCTGGAAGAACCGCAGGGGTATCTACCGCGAGAACGGGGGCCGCACCGGTGGAGCGGTCGCGCCCAAGGTTATGGATCAGGGCATCCGTAACGTGATCCTCGAGCTGAACCAGGCCATGAATACCGACTGCTTTATGGGCGGGGGCCTTACCGAGCCCTGGGACATGATCGGAGCCTCGAGCTACCTCGAGGGACGCACCGCGGCCAGTCTGCGTACGGAGTACAGTGGGTTGCTGATTCCCAGCGACAGCTTACGCACCCGTGCGCAAGACTCCATTCGCAGGCATGACACCCCTGCCGTCATCGGTATCGGCCTGGCTCCGGCGCACTACCCGCTGGCCTACAAATACCGCTACCGGACCCGCCTGATGGTCGGTATTGGGCCGGTTGGCATTACCGAGTACCAGTATCAGTTCAAGGTAAACCAGGGCTTTGGGCGTATATCGCCCACATCCAACGAGCCCATCACCGAGTGGGTTCCAGCCGATACCTGGTTTGTGGGAGAAATCCTGCCATAGCCCTTCCAAACTAACCAAATCCCGCCCCCAAGGCGGGGTTTGGTTCGTTCCCCAGTTTGTTGCTGGCTGAACACCGGCTCATCTGAACCATGCCAGCATAGCTAGGAACTGAATTTCACGAAACCAAGATTTTTGGTATTTTGGTTATATGGAACTGGCCAAGCTCAGCCGCAAAGGGCAGGTCTCCATCCCCCGCAAGCTGCTGCGGGCGCTGGGGATCTCGGGCGAGGGCTACTTTCTGGTGGAGCTCTCCCCCGATGGGGGCATTCTGCTGCGCCCTGCCGGGGTCTACCCCATAGAGCTGTACAGCCCGGAGCGCATACAGGAGTTCTTGCAGGAGGACGCCCTAACCGAAGAGGAGCGCTCTAAGCTCCATAACCTGTCGGAGCGCTGAGCAGTGCGGCTCTTCCTGGATGCCAACGTGCTCTTTGCCGCCGCCTGGCAGGAGGGCCGCTCGCGCGCGCTGCTGGTTCTGGCCCGGCAGGTGGGGTGTACCCTGCTCACCTCCCCGCATGCGCTGGAGGAGGCCCGGCGCAACCTGCAAGCCCAGCGGCCTGCAGCCCTGCCCATCTTGCAAGCCCAGATGGCCGATCTGAGCCTGGTGAGCGAGGCACCGGCAGAGCAGCTCGAGAAGGCCCTGCAAAGGGGGCTCCCCCTCAAGGACGCACCCATCCTGGCTGCGGCCTGGGCAGCTGGGGCGGAGGTGCTGGTTACGGGTGACCGGCGGCATTTCGGCCACCTGATGGGGCAGCCGGTAGAGGGGCTGCGGGTGCTCACTCCTGGAGAAACCCTGGCCGAGCTGATGGAGACGCGGAAAACAGAGGGCTAGGGCCTGGGTTTTCTACGCCACCACCCAGCCGTACTGCTCAAACAAAGGCTCGTACTCCTCCGGCACAAAGAGCCGGTCTTCGGGGTATTCAACCTCCACGTACCGCTGGGGCCGCAGGAGCCGGTGGCTGGGGTGGGCCAGGTCGATCACATAGCGCTGCGGCGGCTTGCCGGCGGTCAGGTAGCGCAGCTCGAAAGCCAGCAGCGTTAGGGGGTTCTGCGCGTCGTAGAGCCCCCGCTGTTGCGCCCGGCTCTGCTTGACGGTGGCCCGCGCCCCTTGCAGGGTGCGGGAGGCGTTCACCTCGGCCCAGAAGCGCTCGGGCTGCAAGACCGCACCGAAGGGGGTTGGCTGCTCGCGGAAGGGGTCTATGTTGGGCCAGATGAAGTAGGGGCTGGCGTGAGCCCCTTCCAGCAGGCGGGTGTTGTAGCTGGCCCGCCGTGGCCGCTGGGGAGTGGGGTTGGGCACATTTGGCGCGGCAAAGCAGAGCAAGCGCCCATAGCCGTCCAGCACCTCGCGGCCATAGGCCAGGTAGAAGCGGAAGCTTTCGGGGGTGTGCTGGTAGAACTCGAGGTCGTCCTGCACCAGGGCTTCCAGGGCCAGGGTGGCCGCTTGGGCGTGGTGGGCGTGGTTGGCGCTCACCCCCGGCTGCACCCGCGCTTGCAGGTGGGCCCGCAGGGGGGGCTCGAGGGCTGCGGCCATAGCCTCTAACTGCCCCTGCAAAAAACCATCCCAGCTCGGGTCGGCAATGCCCACGTAGCGCTCGCTGCCGTCGGCCTGCTTGCGAAACAGCCCCTTCTCCGGCGCATCCACCCCCAAAAAGCGCAGCGCCAGGTTGGCCAGGGCCCGTGTAGAGATGGTGTCGCCGTCGCTCACCGCCTGCTTGGGCGAGCCGATGCCCTGCCCATAAACCATCAGGCCCGCGTTTCCTACCAAAAAGGCTTTGCCCTGCCGCACTACCCGCCGTACCAGTTTGTCCTCGGTCATACGGTACCCCTTTCCTGGCCATTCTCCACCCAGGGGCGTTATATGCGGGTTATGAAGCTCGAGGTTGAGACGCTGGTGTAACGCCAACGGTGCTACAACATAAGCAAAGACACCGGAGGTATCTATGCGCCAATGGAACCGACTCCCCTGGCCCTCTGTTTCGTCTCTGGCGCTCACCGCCTGGCTGCTGGTCGGCCTGGCCTTCCTGCCCCACGGACTGGGCCAGGAGATGCGGGTCGAGACGGTCAGCTACAAAAACGGCGACCTCGAGCTTCGCGCCTTCCTCTACCGTCCCCCAGGCCCAGGGCCCTTCCCCGCCATCCTCTACAACCACGGCAGCGAGAAGAACCTGGCCTACATCGATCGGCTGGCCGTGCCCTTTGTACGGCAGGGCTACCTTTTCTTCGCGCCCAACCGCCGGGGCCACGGTCGCTCACCGGGAACCTACATCCTGGACGTGCTCAACACCCTGCGCGGGGCGGAGTGGAGCCAGGCTCTGGTGCGGCTGCACGAGGAACAGCTCTCCGACCAGCTCAGCGGGGTGGCCTACCTGCGAACCCTGCCCTTCGTGAACCCAGAGCGCATCGGGGTATATGGATGGTCGTTTGGGGGCATCCAGACCCTGCTGGCCGCCGAGCGCCCCGACAGCGGCTACAAAGCCGCGGTAAGCTGCGCGGGGGCCGCCCAAACCTGGCCCAACTCACCCGACCTGCGGGCTCGCCTGAGCGCAGCCGCCCAAAGAGCGGCCCTGCCCATCTTTTTGCTGCAAACCCAGAACGACCACTCCCTGGCTGCCATAGAGGGCTTATCGGAGGTACTCCGCCGAAGTGGAAAGCCCTACCAGGCACGAATATTCCCCGCCTTTGGCACCACCCCACAGCAAGGGCACGAGTTCTGTGTCCAGGGTAGCGAGATTTGGGGGCCTGAGGTGTTTGCCTTCTTTGCCCAGCACCTTCGCTGAGTAAACATCACACTGGCCTGTTTTTCGTTCTTGGAGCCCCGCCCTTGGGCGGGGTTTTTCCTTGAGACGCTGGTGTAACGCTGGCCTCCTATTCTGCCCTCAATCGCCCGGCACCCTGCTCCTTACGCATGGGCAGAGACTTACCAAAGGAGGCCACATGAAACCCTTTATCTGGACCACTGCTAGCCTGCTCATCGCCGCCCTCTGCGCTTGCGGCACCACCAGCCCCAACCCCGGCAACCCCGGCCCCGGTACGCCCAACCCGCCCGGCAACTCCGGCGGGCTCGGCTTCAAGGCCGCCTCCCTGCTGCCCGAGAAGCTCAAGGACTTGGAGCAAGAACTCTCGCCCCTGCTGGTAGAGCTGGTGGAGCTGGCCCGCAGCCTGAGCCGCAACAACAGCACCCTTACCGGCACCCTGACCCAGAGCGGCAACACCTTCAGCTACAGCGCCACCCCCAACAACCGCCTGCGGGTGGTCTGGAGCGATGGGGTGATTTACGAGTTCGCCGTCGTGCAGTTCCAGGGCAGCCTGAGCAGCGGGGCCGGGGCTTTCTACAAGGGCAACCACCTGCTCCAGTACACCGCCTCGCTCGACCCCGACGGCGAGCTGGGCCCGGTAAACCTGAGCCTGCGCTCGCAGCGCCAGGGCGCCAACCTGAGCGTGGGCCTGGGCGGCAGCGCCACCTTCGAAGGGCAGGCCCACACCCTGAACCTGAACTATGCCCAGGTAGTGCTCTCCGACTTTGGCCCCGGCTCCATCGAGTTCCGCCACCAGGACACCCTGCAGGGCAGCCTGAGCGGCCCCAGCTTGCAGGTGCAGATAAACGAGACCTACGACTTCCGCCTGGTGGGTTCGGGTAGCCTGGTGATGCAGACCATCCGCACCCTGAACAACACCTGGAGCGAGGGGGGCCAGCAGTTCCGCCTGTCAAACGGCCTCATCAAGCGGGTCTTCCGCGACGGCAACCCCATCGAGCCCGACTTCTGGACGGCCTCGGGCGACCTGCTGCGGGCGGGGGTGCGGGTAGGGGGGTTGGGGCAGCAGTTTGTGGGGAGCAACCTCGAGCAGTTCCTGGACACCCCTTCGGGGCGGGTGCGGCTGGGGGCCTTCCGCTTCTGAGCTTGTCAACCCCAGGGTCAGGGTGCAACACTGAGCTTCCAAACCCAAAGACGTACAACACCCGGTTTGTAAGGGAGGGCGTGGTGAGACGAAAATGGCTGGTTCTCGGGCTGGTACTGGCACTGCTGGCCGCCTGCGGGGGCGGTTCCCCCACCCCTCAAGGCACCTGGGATAACTCGAGCTGGGACGCTGCCACCTGGCAGTAGGGAGGTATTTATGAAAGGGCGCAATATCTTCTACTTTGGCCTGGGAGCACTCCTGGTCGCCACCGGACTATACGGCCTCTCGGTGGGCAACCTGACCACCTTCACCGCCGGCACCCCCATCCGGGCCAGCGAGGTAAATGCCAACTTCAGCACCCTCAAGGCCGGCATCGCAGCGCTGGAAACCGGCAAGCAAAACCGGGTAACCGCCACCTGCGGTGAGGGTAGCAGCATCCGGGTGATTAATGCCGACGGCACGGTGGTCTGCGAGGTGGACGACGGCGGGGCCGGAGGGGGTGGGGACATTACCGCCGTCAACGCCGCCGAGGGCCTGAGCGGCGGGGGCACCAGCGGCGATGTGACCCTCTCGCTGGCCGATGGTGGGGTGAGCACTGCCAAGATTGCCAACGGGGCCGTCACGGCTCCCAAAATTGCCGCCGGGGCGGTGGGCAGTGCCGCCCTGCAAAACGGCGCCGTGACCGCTGATAAAATTGCCAACAACGCCATCAACAACACCAGTCAGGTGGCTGCGGGTTCGCTCGAGCTGAATGATCTGAGACAATTCTCGTTAGCAGGAGTTGGTTATGCCCCTTTTACCATCCCGGCCCGCTCTTGTGTGGCTCGAGAAGTCACTGCTTCTGGTACCCAGATCGGCGATATGATAATCGCGGTTCCAGGCGGAACCTTTGTCTTTCCAGCAGGAATCTACACCCTGCCCACCATCGTCGAGGTGGCGGGGCAGGCGGGCGTGGTATTTTGCAACGGCACGTCCTCCGACATCACCCACAATTTTTCCGTCAGTCTCAGGCGTATCCCGAACTAGTGGTCTGGTAACAAAGTAATCCGAATACTTCCAATGAACCTAACTTCTGCCCTTGACTTCTCGTTGTCATTCCGAGGCGCACGCAGTGCAACGAGGAATCTGGTACTGCATGGGTACAATGAATATAGTGGACTGCGACGCATCAGATTCCTCACTTCGCTTCGCTGCGTTCGGAATGACAAGTAAATAAAGTTACCAGAGCACCAGAGCAGTTTTGCAGACCGGCAGCTAGCGCATTACTGGGCTTGCTGCTAGAACACGGCCTGTCCATCGGTAGAATGGGCGCATGGACATGCTCCCGGTGATTGCCGAGTTGTCGCAAAAAACCCCTTCCAAGATTCTGTTGGTCGTGCTGGACGGCGTGGGCGGGCTGCCGCAAACGCCCGGCGGGCCCACCGAACTGGCGGCAGCCCACACCCCCAATCTCGACGCCCTGGCAAAAGAGAGCGCTCTGGGCCTCCTGACCCCGGTCTATCCGGGCCTGGCCCCCGGCTCGGGCCCCGGCCACCTCTCGCTCTTTGGCTACGACCCCTTCCAGTACCTGGTGGGGCGGGGGGCGCTCTCGGCCATTGGAATCGGGGCCGATTTCCAGGACGGCGACGTGGGGGTGCGCGGCAACTTTGCCACCCTGGACGCACAAGGCCTGGTGGTAGACCGCCGGGCAGGCCGGCCCAGCGACGCCGAGAACATGCGGGTGGTGGGCAAGCTCGAGGCCGCCATTAGCGAAATCGAGGGGGTGCGGGTGAGCTTCTACACCGAGTCCGAGCACCGCTTTGTGGTGATTTTGCGCGGGGCCGGTCTGGGCGAAAAGGTGAGCGATACCGACCCCCAGAAAACCGGCGTGACCCCCCTCGCCTCGCACCCCCACGATCCAACCGACGCGGCCAGCGCCAAAACCGCCCGCGTGCTCAACGCCCTCACCGCCCGCATCCGGGAAGTGCTGCAGGACGAGCCGCAAATTAACGGCGCGCTCTTCCGGGGCATCTCCGAGAAACCCCGGTTTCCCAGCATGGCCGAGGTCTACAAGGTGCGCCCGGCCTGTGTGGCCAGCTACCCCATGTACAAGGGGGTGGCCAGCCTGGTGGGCATGGACGTGCTGCCGGTGGAGGGAGCGGAAGACGCGCCTGAGGGCAAGGTCAAGGCCCTGCAAGCGCACTGGAACGAATACGACTTCTTCTACCTGCACTTCAAGAAAACCGACAGCACCGGCGAAGACGGCAACTTCGCGGAGAAGACCCACAAGGTGGAGCTATTCGACCACCTGCTGCCCGAGCTGCTGGCCCTGAAGCCCGACGTGCTGGCCATCACCGGCGACCACTCCACCCCCTCGGTGCTGAAGGCCCACTCCTGGCACCCGGTACCCCTGCTGCTGCACGCCCCTTATCTGCGCAACGACCCCGCCCAGCGCTTCACCGAGGACGAAGCGGCCAAAGGGAGCTTAGGCCACCTGCGCGGGGTGGAGCTGATGCCCTTGCTGCTGGCACACGCCGGCAAACTGCAAAAGTACGGGGCCTAGCGATTGCGGGCCGGGCGCAGGGCGGTCTGGGTGGGCAGGCGGTAGCCGTGGTTGTCCGGCGCGTCGTCGGTGGCGGCGGTAATCACCCGGCCCGAGCGCAGGCGGGTGCCCTCCCCCACCAGCCAGACCGCGCCCCAGGGGCGGTAGGTGCTGCTCAGGGTGTCTTTGGTCACCTTGCCGTTCGCGAAGCGAATGGTGCGGTAGACGTTCACGGTGGCCCCCTCGGCGGCCCAGTCCACCTGCACAAAGCGCTGGGCGGGCAGCTCGGGGCTCACGATGTAGCGGGTGGGCGGGGCCGGGGTGCGGCTCAGGATGACCGGGTTGCTCCAGGTAACTTCGCGGTCTTTGGTGCCGAACACGCGGAAGGTGAGGCGGCTGCCGCTCACGCTGCTCTGGATGAGCAGGTGGCCGGGGGTGTCGTTTTTGAACCTGAGGTCGAGGGAAGGCAAAAACACCGCTGCATCGAGGCCGGTGGGCTGATAGTAGCGCACCTGGTAGCTGTGCGGGCGGCGCTGCACGATGGGCAGCCCGGAGAAGTAGGCCGAGCGGAAGAGGGTGGTGGAGACCTGGCACATGCCCCCGCCCACGCCTTCCACGGTCTGTTCGCCGGAAATCACAAAGGCTTTTTTGAAGCCGGTGCGCTCGGAGACCTCGCCCATGGCTTTAGCAAAGGAGAAGGTCTGGCCGGGGGCAATCTGCACCCCGTTCAGGCGGCTAGCTCCCAGGGTGATGTTATAGCGGCGTTCGTAAGAGGAGCCCGCAAAGGAGGTGGTGGCCTCGGCCAAGAGCTGGCGGATGCCCAGGTTGTAGTAGTAGGGCGCACCCCTGGGGTGAAGGGTGTGGGTCACCGGAAGCACAAACTCACTCTGCCCAGCTTTGAGGGCCCCCTGGTAGCGTTTTTTGGCCTCGGCAACCGCAAAGCTGTGGCCCATCTGGTCTACCAGCACCCAGTCCTTCAGGGCTTCGTCGTAGAGCCAACGGGCCTCCCGCGCAGGCCGGGCGGCTTTGCTCAGCAGGGTTTCGAGCTGGCCCACCCCGCCAATCTTGATGCGCTGCGGGCTGCCCACCGTAACAATCTGACCCTTCTCGATGCGGTTCTCGAGGGCGTAGTAGATGCCATCGGGCCCGGCCAGGGCCGAGGAAATCCAGACCAGCAATGCTAGAGCGGCTATTCGCATAGCTACAATCTACGCCCAGATTTGCGTAAAAACTGTGCAATTCAACCCTGCCCCCGCTCATGCCGCATCACCCAGTGTTCCAGCACCTCGGCATAGCGCTCGGGGGACAACCGCGGCTGGCTATAAAACCCCGCCCTTATGCGCTGCCGCTGGGCCTCGAAAAGGATCACCGCCGCCGCTACCGATACGTTCAGGCTCTGCACCATGCCCATCATGGGAATCTGGATATGCCCGTCCGCTAGCTCGGCGGCTTCCGGCGAGACCCCCCACTTTTCGGTGCCCAACAAAATGCAGGTCGGGCGGGTGTAGTCGGCCTCGCGGTAGTCCATCGCCCGCTCGGAAAAATGCGCAGCCAGCACCTGAAACCCCTTAGCTTTCAGGTGCGCAATCGCCGAAGCCGTGTCCTGGTGGATGTGGAGCCCCACCCACTTGGCCGCCGAGCCGGAGGTCTCGTTGTAGGTTTTACCTTTCAGCTCGAGGCCCTCGGCGCCCTCGAGGTCGGGAATCCCATGCTTGGCCGGAATCGCATGGGCCTCCAGCACCCCCACCGCATCGCAGGAGCGCAGGATGGCGGAGAAGTTGTGAGGCTTGTGCACCCGCTCCATCAGCACCGTCAGGTCGGGCTGGCGTTTGTCCAGCACCGCGCGCATTTTGGCAAGGCGTTCCGGCGTCACGGGGGTTCATTGTATCGTGCCAAAATAGCGGTATGAAAGCCATCGTGGTAGAACAAAACGGCCCCCCCGAGCACCTGCGCTACCAGGAGCTGCCCGACCCCAGCCCCAAAGCGGGCGAGGTGTTGGTTCGCACCACCCTCACCAGCCTCAACTACGCCGACGTGCAGGCCCGGCGGGGCGGCTACGAGGCGGGCTCGCCCCCACCCTTCATCCCTGGGCTGGATGCAGTCGGAGTCGTAGAAGCGCTGGGGGATGGCGTGGAGGGCCTGCGGGTAGGGCAACGGGTGGCGGTGTTTGCCACCGGGGGTTCGTATGCCGAAAAGGTAGTCGCCAAAGCGGTACTCGCCTACCCGGTTCCCCCCGAGCTGCCCGACGAAGCAGTGTCGGGCCTCACTGCGCTGGTTACGGCCTACAACACCCTGACCTGGGCCGGGCGGCTGCAAAAAGGCGAGACCGTGCTGGTACACGCCGCCGCCGGAGGGGTGGGGAGTCTGGCGGTACAGATGGCCAGAGCACTGGGCGCCGGACGGGTGTTTGGAACCGTGGGCAGCCTCGCCAAGACCGGGTTTGTGCGCAACCTGGGAGCCGATGAAGTGCTGGGCTACGAGGGCTTCGCCGAGCAGGTTCTGGGCCTCACCCAGCAACAAGGCGCCGACCTGATCCTGGACTCGGTAGCCGGCGAGGTCTTTAACCAGGGAATGCAGTGCCTGGCCCCCTTTGGCCGGATGGTGGTGTATGGGCACGCCGGCGGGCAGCCCGGCACCTTCGAAACCAGACCCCTGCACCGCCAGACCAAGGCTGTGGTGGGCTACAGCAGCGGGCACTACCGCCGCAGCCGGCCCGAGCTGCTAAGGCCCACGGTGGAAGCGGTGTTTGAGCTGCTAAAGGCCGGGAAAATCCGGCTGGAGATTGGGGCCCGGTTCAAGCTGGAAGAGGCCCCCAAAGCCCACGCCCTGATGGAGAGCCGCCAGAGCATGGGCAAAATTCTCCTGTATCCCTAAACCTCCCGCTCGGTGCGCGAAAGGGGCCAGCTCGACACCTCGGCCAGCGCGGCTATCTCCTCCGGGCTCAGTTGCAGGCGAACCGCCGGCATCAGGCCTTGTAGTTGTTGCACGCTGTTAGCCCCAATGATGGGCGCCGTCATGAAGGGGCGCGAGAGCAGCCAGGCCAGCGCTATCTGCGCCGGGTGCGCCCCGTGCTGCTGCGCAATTTCCAGGATTTTGTCCAGAATCTTCCAGTTCTGCTCGCTAAAGCGCCCACTGGCGATGCCCTGGGCCCGTACACTCTCGGGCAGGGGCTGGTCGCGGCGGTACTTGCCGGTCAGGAAGCCACCGGCCAGGGGGCTATAGGGAATCACCCCCAGGCCGTAGGTTTCGCACACCCTGGCCAGTTCCCGCTCGAAGTTCATGCGGGTGGGCATGGCCAGGCTGTACTCGGGCTGGATGGACACAAAGCTTTCCAGGCCGTGCTTGTCCGAGGCCCACAAAGCCTGCATCAAGCGCCAGGCCGAGAAGTTGGAGCAGCCGATGTAGCGCACATAGCCCTTGCGTACCAGATCGGTCAGGGCCGATAGGGTTTCTTCGATGGGCACCTGGTTATCTACCCAGTGCACCTGGTAAAGGTCGATGTAGTCTATCTGTAAGCGGCGCAGGCTGTCCTCCACGGCCCGCATGATCCAGGCCCGCGACAGCCCCTCGCGCTGCAAGGGGTGGTTGCGCCCTTCGGAACCGCCGGGCCCCATGGCCCCGCGCACCTTGGTGGCCACAATCACCCGGTCACGCAGCCCCCGGCTCTTGAGCCAGCGACCAATAATTTCCTCCGAAACCCCGCCGGGGTTGCCCGCGGCCCAGGTGGTGTAGATATCGGCGGTGTCTATCAAATTGCCCCCCGCTTCCACAAAGGCGTCCATAATGGCAAAAGCTGTGGGCTCGTCGGCAGTCCAGCCAAACTGCATGGTGCCGAGGGCGATGGGGTGAACAAACAGGCCGGATTTTCCCAGTCTACGGTAGCTCATAGGGCTCGATTCTACGTCGGTCATGCCTCAGGTAAAGGGCACTGGCTCCTATATGGAGAGCAGCCATGCAATGAGCATGTATAAAGAGCAACCCATCTTTCGGCAGTGCAGTAGGTGACACCAACTTTAGCCGTGTAGCCTACTTTCAACGATACCCACGACGAAAGTGGGTGGTGAGTTTGAAACGTCTACACCCTACTTCCTACCCCCACTTCCTGGGGTATGCAAGGTGTTCAAGCAAAGATGGCATGAAGCACACCCTCCCCCACCCCTCGGGGAGGGGTTTTTCAGTGAACCAAATCCGGTCAGGTGGAGGCCGGCAGGGTATGGGCATTGGCTCGCAAACGTTCGATGAGGGGGCGCAGCAGGTCGCGCTTGAGCTTAAGCGACTGCCGGTTGACGATGAAACGGGCGGTGGAGTGGGCCAGCACCTCGAGCTCCGCCAGACCCGCCGCCCGCAGGGTGGCCCCGGTCTGCACCACGTCCACCACGGCATCGGCCAGCCCGGTAAGGGCGGCCAGTTCGACGTTGCCCGCCAGTTCGATGATGTCGGCGACCATGCCCCGTTCGCGCAAGACCTGAGCGGTAAAGCGTGGATACTTGGTGGCCACCCGACGGATGGGGCCGGTGGCCTGGGGGTGGCGAATCAGCGAGAGGCGGCAAGCACCGGTGCCCAGGTCTACGGGCTCGTAGACATCGCGCCCCGACTCCAGGAGGACGTCGTTGCCCACCACCCCCACATCGGCAATGCCCAGGTCTACGTAGGTGGGCACATCGTGGTTGCGGAGCTCGAGGATCGCCACCCCCCCCTCCTGCCCGTGCAACAAAGCCCGCTCGTTTTCGAGGGTCGGTAGGGCCAGACCTGCTCCTGCCAGGGCGTTGTAACCATCGGCAAAGTTGCGCCCTTTGGGCAGGGCCACGACCAGCGTGAAGCGTCCCCGTATCATCCGAGCTTTCTTATATCACAAACCATCCGGTAAGACTCAGGCAAGCGCGGGGAAACCAGACTGCCTTGCAGGCTTTTATCGTTATCCCCTTTCCCTCTCCCCTTGCGGGAGAGGGTGGCGACAGCGCCAGCCAGTAAGTGCTCCTTTCGCCCAATTAAACAATACTGGCGGTAACCGCTGTCGCCGGGTGAGGGGTTGAAACGACGATGCCTAGGCACATGATAAGAGCCTGACTGCCCTGCATAACCTTGACGCATAGCGCATAAGGCCGTATATTGAAATTATCAGCCCCGAAAAGCGGGGGTTTTTTATTTAACATGGCCAAAGAACGCCTGGACAAAGTGTTGGGACACCTGGGGGTGGGCACCCGCAAGGAGATCCATAAACTGGCTCGAGCGGGCCTGATTACCGTAGACGGCCAGGTTATCACCGACGCAGCCTTCAAGTTTGACCCCGCTTTGTCGCGCATTGAAGTGGCAGGCGAAGCGCTGGTTTATCAGACTTTTTTTTATGTAATGCTCAACAAACCGGCAGGCTATGTCACCTCCACCAGGGATCCCCACGGCATTCCCATCACCGCGCTATTGTCCGAGGAATGGCAGCGAAGCGACTGGATGCCAGTAGGGCGCCTGGACAAGGATACCGAAGGGCTCTTGTTGCTGACCACCGATGGCGAGTTGCTACACCGCCTGACCCACCCGCGCTGGAAGGTAGCCAAGCGCTACTATGTCGAGCTGGCTGCCCCGGCCACACCCGAGGATGTAGCGGTGTTTGCATCGGGCACACTTGAACTCGAGGGCGAGCCGCTCCAGCCTGCCGAACTCTTTATTGGCCCCGACCCCCACAAGGTGGAGCTGGTAATCCGGGAAGGCAAGTTTCACCAGGTTAAGCGGATGTTCGCTGCCAGGGGCAACCAGGTAACTTATCTCAAGCGGGTTGCTTTTGGGCCGCTAAAGCTGCCCCCCAACCTCGAGCCCGGTGCTTTCCGCCCTTTACATCCTGAGGAAATAGCCGCGCTGTATGGGGTCGTGGGCATGCAACTATAGAGCGCTCCCCACATGTTTTGAGCCACCCGATTTCAAGAATGCTTCGCTCTGGACAGAGCGGCCACCCATCCTGACAACCACGCCTGTGAATAGCGCGAAACAGGGCCTCTCCAGCCAATCCAAACAGTTGGCGTACTCTTTGCGAAGGATACATTTCGCTGCGGGGGAGCCATAGTTCAGCCGCAACATCCTGAAAGCTTCCCAGAGTCCCATGTTTTCAGAAATTGCTTCCCTTCGTCCACGCTGATGCTATGAATTGTATAGTACAACATGTTTGGCCGCTGAAGATGGGCTAGAGTAGGCCCTTGTATGGAAGCCGTTAGTGAGCGTCTTCTCTCGGTCAAGGAAGCTGTGCTGACCCGCCGCAGTATTCGCAAATTCAAACCCGAGCCGATTCCCCGAGAGAAGCTGGAGGAGATGCTTTCCCTGGCCCTCAAAGCCCCCAGTTCCAACAACCTTCAGCCCTGGCGGGTGGTGGTGGTGCAGAACCCCGAGCTCAAGGAGCGCTTGCGAGAAGCCGCCAACAACCAGGCCCAGGTGAGCTCGGCGCCTGCGGTGTTCGTGGTGTACAGCGACATGAAAGAGACCCTCGAGCGGGTCGAGGAAATCTTCCACCCTGGTTTTTCCGAAGAACAAAAGCAAGCCAGGGCCACGAATATGCGCAAGGCCTGGGAAGGCAAAAGCGACGAAGAGCGCGAAAACTGGGGCAAGGCCCAGGGCTTCATTCTGCTGGGTTTTCTGATGCTGATTGCCCGTTCGTTTGGCTACGACACCGTACCGATGGGCGGCTTCAATGCCGCCAAGGTCAAGGAACTATTGGGCTTGCCTTCGCATGTGGCCATCACGGCTTTGTTGCCTATCGGCGTTGCAGACGAAACCGGCTACGAACACCACCGCCACAACCTCGAGCGCGTGGTGCGCTGGCGGTAAAGGTTGTCTTTACTGAGAAACTTGCTCTAGGCTAGGAGCATGTACGATCTGCTGCTGTCCATCCACAACATCACCCGATGGCTGGTGCTGCTGGCTGCCATTTACCTGATCTACCGTAGCCTGAGCGGGCTCAGGAGCCGCACCTACGAGCCCGCCGATCGCCAGGCTGGCCTGATTTACACCGGCTTAATGGATTTGCAACTCTTGCTGGGCATCTTGCTACTGATTTTGAGCCCGCTGGTTCAGAGCGCATGGGGCAACTTTGGCGCAGCCATGCAAAATAGCCAGACCCGCTTCTTTATTGCCGAACACTGGGTGTTAATGCTGGCCGCAGTGGTTCTGGCGCATGTGGGCAGCGCCCGCGTCAAAAAAGTTACCGATGCCTCGCTCAAACAACGCCAGGCCTTGGTCTGGTATGGGCTCAGCCTGGCTTTGGTATTGCTGGCTACCCCCTGGTGGCGACCCTTGCTACGCCTGGGATAACACCCGATACAACAAGACATTTATCGCACCCCATCACAGCGTGGCCGCCCATCCCGGCGGCCATGTCTTTGTCCAGGGCAGAGGATTCTTAGTCACGGATAGCTCAACATTTGTGAAGAGCACTCTAACTCCGCTTAGCTTGATGGGTTCGTATCCGCACAGGGCGTCAAAAAAACTTCTGTGAGGTCTATCCTGGGCCAAAAGCAATAGAGGAGGCCGAAGCCTCCTCTATAGGAAGGGACTGCAAGTTTATTTCTTGACGGTTTCCTTCAGGGCTTTGCCGGGTTTGAAGGCAGGATACTTGGAAGCGGGAATCTTGATCTTTTGGGTGGTGCCGGGCTTCACGCCAGTGCGGGCCTTGCGGCTGCGCACTTCGAAGGTGCCGAAGCCGGTCAGTTGCACTTTGTTTCCGGCCTTGAGGGCATCCTCAACTTTGCTGAGGAAAGCATCCACAGCGGCCTTAGCGTCTTTTTTCTTCAAGCCAGCGGCAGCAGCTACTTGGTCAATCAGGTCAGCTTTGGTTCTGGTTTTCTTAGTTCCAGCTTTTGCCATATTGTTACCTCCTTTATTTTCCCTTCAGCACGGAGTGTATCACACCTTATCCACAAAATGCAAGCACCAGGGCGATGCTGGAGGCAGTTTCGCTCTGAACAGAATGCCTAAACGGTGGGCTTTCTGTGGTATTCGGGCGGCAAAAGCGCGGTTACGGCGGCCTCGAGCTGCCGTGTCACCTCTTCTAGGGTCTGGTGGTCGGTCTTTCCGGGGGGTAGGGCAATGGGGTCACCAAACACCACCCGAAGGGGCCGCCGCAAACGCGGCCCCTTCCCTACCGGCCAGGCTTTATCGCTGCCGATAATGGCCGCCGGAACAATCGGAGCGTTAGTACGCAAGGCGATGGCGGCCACACCGGTTTTGAAAGGCTCGATAAAGCCGGTGCGACTACGCCGTCCCTCGGGGAAGATACCGAAAGCCACGCCGTTCTTGAGGGTGCGAATAGCCGCCTTGATAGCGCCAAGGTCGCCTGCCCCCCTCGAGACCGGTATCACATACAGCCGTGGCAACAACCAGCGCAGGATGGGGTATTTGAACACATCGTCGCGTGACATGTAGCTCACCACCCTGGGGCAGGCCACCCCCATCACCACCGGATCCAGAAAAGACATGTGGTTGGAAGCCAGAATCACCGGGCCTTCTTTGGGAATCTTCTCGGCACCTTCCACCTTCAAGCCAAATAACAGGTGAAGCAGCACTCGAGCCAACACTTTGGCGCCACGGTAAACCCCAAGACCGTACTCGTACATCGCACCCCATCATAGAGCCCTCTTCACGAAAAACGAAGCATCCGGGGCTAAGAATCCTCTGTCCTGAACAGTACAGTGGCCGCCTAGAAACTCGAAACCCAAGCACCCATGGGCCCGGCCCACGCTTGGGGGCCTAACATGCGTCTAGGCGCAGACGCAATCTCGGTTTCGTGAGCGGCCCCGTCTGTGAAAAGCGCGATACGCAAAAATCCCGGCGCTACGCCTCAAAAGCCGGTGAGCGAGCGCCAAGTTGGCTCTGGGGTTCTCTAAAGCACCTACCTTAAGCGAGTCGTACAACGACACGCCCCCGTACCTGGCCTTTCAGGATGGCCTGGGCCAGCTCAGGCACTTCTTCCAGCGTTACCACTTGCATGACAGCCTCGAGAAGGGGCTTGGGCAGTTCTTGAGATAAGCGCTGCCAGGCCACTAAGCGCTTTTCCTTGGGGCACATCACCGAATCAATGCCCAGGAGGTTCACGCCCCGCAGGATGAAGGGGAAGACGGTGGTCTCGAGCTTCACTCCACCCGCGTTGCCGCAGGCCGCCACGCTGCCGCCATAGGCCATGCGCGGCAATACCCCGGCCAGCACTGCCCCACCCACGGTATCCACCGCCCCGCCAAACCGTTCGGACTCGAGGGGCTTTGCCGGAGCGGATAAAACAGCGCGATCCAAAATTTCACCGGCTCCCAGCGATTTCAAATAGCCCTCTTCGCTCGGGCGTCCTGTAGCCGCCACCACCCGGTAGCCCAGCCGGGCCAGCAGGGCTGTAGCCACGCTACCCACGCCCCCTGCCGCGCCGGTTACCAGCACTTCTTTGGATTTATCCAGGTGGTGGGCCTCGAGGGCCATCACCGCCAGCATGGCGGTAAAGCCTGCCGTACCGATGCCCATGGCTTGCTGCAAGGTGAGCCCTTCGGGCAGGGGCACCAGCCACTCGGCGCGTACTCGAGCCAGCTCCGCCAGCCCGCCCCAGTGTCGCTCGCCCACGCCCCAGCCGGTCAAAACGACGGCATCGCCCGGCTGGTAATCCGGCGAGGCCGACTCCACCACCGTTCCGGCCAGGTCAATGCCCGGCACCATGGGAAAACTACGGATAACCTTGCCCGCGCCGGTAATCGCCAGGCCATCCTTATAGTTGAGGCTGCTGTAAGCCACCCGCACCAGCACATCGCCGGGGGGCAACTCATCCACCGAAGCCTGCCGAATCTGGGCCGTATAGGGGTCGCCCGATTCCACTACCAAAGCCTTGAAGGTTTGCATGGCTACAAAATACAGGATGCCAACAGGATGCGTTTCGAATTGGCTCGAAGTCAAAGGCCGATAGCCAGTAGCCAAACACAAAAAACCCCCTGTACCAAAGAGCTTTTTTCCTCCAATTGCTATGCCACCGTGTAGAGCAGCAAAATAAGCCTAATCCCCCTAACCCTCGCTGTGGCCCGTGACCCTCGACCCTTGGCCCCCAACTCTGCTAGGCTTCTGCCATGACGCCCCTGGTCAGTGTCGAATGGTTGCACCAGCACCTCGGCCAACCAAAGCTTCGCATTGTGGACTGTCGCTTTTCCTTGCAAGACCCGATGGCCGGAAGGCGGGCCTACCAGGCAGGGCACATTCCAGGGGCCATTTTTTTGGATCTGGAGCAAGACCTCTGTGCACCCGCAAGGCCCGATCGCAAAGGAGGCCGCCATCCTTTGCCCGCGCCGGAGGCCCTGGCCGAAACCCTGAGCCGGGCCGGCATCGGCAACGAGCACCTTGTGGTGGCCTACGACGAACCCCCCGCCGGTGGCATGTATGCCCCGCACCTGTGGTGGCTTTTGCGCTGGCTGGGCCACGACCAGGTGGCCGTGCTGGATGGCGGTATAACAGCCTGGAAAGAGGCCGGCCTCGAGGTTTCTACCCTGGCCGTCGAATACCCCGCCACCTCCTTCAAGGCCCACCCCCGGCCCGAGATGGTAGTGGATGCCGACGCCGTGGCCCAGCGCCCGCCGGCCACCATCCTGATTGATTCCAGGGCCCCCGAGCGCTACCGGGGCGAGGTAGAGCCCATAGACCCCGTGGCCGGACACATTCCGGGGGCCATCAACCGCAACTGGCTGGACAGTCTGGAGGCTTCGGGGCGCTTCAAGAAAGCCGAGGCCCAGGCCGCACGGTTTGCCGGGCTCGAGGGCGAAATAATTGCCTACTGCGGCTCGGGCGTCTCGGCCACAGTGAATGTGCTGGCGCTCGAGCTCATCGGCAAACCGGCCAGGCTCTACGCGGGTTCGTGGAGCGACTGGATATCGGACAGCCACCGTCCGGTGGCGAAGGGCGTGGAGTAATACCAAATCTGCTCAGAAGTGACCCAAATGCAATATAAGAGACCCTCGGACGCGCCCCCTGGCGCGGCAAGTGAGGGGCGCGTTTAGCGCCGCTCACGCGCAGAGTTGGTATAACGAGCCGGGCTGGCATCCATACAAAAGCCGCAAAGCCTGCGGTTTCTGCCTTGAGCCAGGGCCACCAGCCCGGTGCACGGCCTGCTGGTGCGCTATGCTAGGGGGGAAATCGGTCAAGGGCAGCGGCTTTGGCCGCGCCTTCGGGGGGGCGACACCGCGCACAAACAGCCGTATTGACGGACTTGACTCCAAACAGATTTAAACCTGCAAACGGCAGGACAGAGGCCCTCGAGTACGCGGGCAGGTGGTTGGTATGAACGAGGCAGGTAGCAACCAGGCCGATGTGGTGGTGGTGGGCGCGGGGATTTCGGGGCTGGTGGCCGCTCGAATGCTGCAAGGGGCGGGGCTCAAGGTAATGGTGCTGGAGGCTCATCACCGGGTGGGGGGGCGGCTTTTGAGCAAAACCCTGCCCGACGGCTCGACCTTCGACCTGGGCGGGCAGTGGGTGAGCCCGGACATGCCCAAGGTTATGGCCCTGATCCGGGAGCTGGGCCTGACCACTTTCGAACAGCACAACTCGGGGCGGATTGACCTGGCGGTGCAGCCGCTCTCCTCGATGGACAAACTCACCCAGGCCGAGTGGGCCTGGGTCAAGGCCCAACTGGATTTTCTGGTCGAGAGTGTAAATGTGGAGAAGCCCTCGGCCACCCCCAATGCCTCTGCGCTGGATGTGCAGAGTGTGGAGGAGTGGAAGCGGATCAACCTGGACAGCCCCTATCTGCGCAACCTCTTCGACCAGATTATCCGCACCGAGTACACCATCGAGCCCAAGGACTTCTCGGTGTTGCACCTGCTTTATAGCCTGAAGAGTGCGGGCGGCTTCGAGGGGGTGCTGGGCCTCGAGCGCGGCAACGAAACCCTCCGGGTCAAGGAAGGCATGCAGACCCTCTGCACCCGGCTGGCCGAAGAACTAGGCGATGCCCTCCGGCTGAACTGCCAGGTCTACGACATTCTGCACGATGCCCAGGGCGTCACCGTCATTGCCGAAGGCTTGAGCGTGCGGGCCGGGCGGGTCATTCTGGCCATCCCGCCCAATCAGGTCACCCGCATAGACTTTGAGCCGGTGCTGCCCCGCCGCCGCACCAAGCTCATGCAGCGGCTCGAGATGGGCTCGGTAATCAAGTGCTTTGCCCTCTACGACCACCCCTTCTGGCGTCACAGACCCGCCACCCCCATAGACCCCGACCGGCTGCTCTTCGACGACACCATCGATGCCACCCCCTACGACGAGCGCAACCCCGCCCTGGTGGCCTTCATCGGGGGAGACGATGCGGTACTGTGGAGCGACAAGCCATTTGAAATTCGCCGCCGGGCGGTGCTGGAAGACCTGGCCCTGGTTTTTGGGGAGGAAGCCCTCTACCCCAGGCTCTACTTCGACCACGACTGGCTCACCGAGCCCTTCATTGGCGGAGGCTACCAGTGCTACGCCCCGCCGGGGGTGATGTCGGCAGGGTTCGAGGAACTGCGCGTTCCCATCGGGCGTATCCACTGGGCCGGAACCGAGACTGCGGTGCACTACTACGGCTACATCGAGGGGGCCATCGAAGCCGGGGAGCGGGCCGCTAAGGAGGTTCTGGAGAGCCGATAAAACTCTGCAAAACCCCCATCTGCCCACATTGCGCGCCGGGCCTCAAGGTAAACTTGGGCAGACGTATGGTGGCCCTGACCAGCCGACTCAAAACCTATCTCGATCTGGTTCGTTTCGAGCATACCCTCTTCGCCCTGCCCTTCGCCTACGGCGGCATGCTGCTGGCCGCCCGGGGCTGGCCGGGCTGGGAAGTGTTTGCCTGGATTACCGTGGCCATGGTGGGCGCCCGCACCGGGGCCATGGCCCTCAACCGCCTGATTGACCACCGCATAGACGCCGCCAACCCCCGCACCGCCGGGCGGCACCTGCCCAGGGGGGCTGTCAAACCCGGCGAGGTGCTGGCCCTATCGGTGGTGGGGCTGCTGCTGCTCAGCCTGGCCGCCTTCAACCTGAACCCCCTCACTGCCCAGCTCCTGCCGGTAGCGGTTTTCTTTCTGGTGGGCTATAGCTACACCAAGCGCTTTACCTGGCTGTGCCACTTCTGGCTGGGCCTGACCATCGGAGCCGCCACCGCAGGCGGCTGGATTGCCGTTACGGGCGCATTTGAGCCCGCACTGTTCGCGCTCTGGGCCGGTACCGCCTTCTGGCTGGCGGGCTTCGACATCCTCTATGCCACCCAGGACTACCAGTTCGACCGCGAAAACGGCATCTACAGCATTCCGGCCCGCTTTGGCATCCCCACCGCGCTGCGAATTGCCCAGGTCTCCCATGCGCTCACCTTTGGCTTCTTCTTGCTGACGGGGGTACTGTGCGGAGTGGGCTGGGTTTACTACCTGGGGGTGCTGGGTGTGGGCGCGGTGCTCTGGTACGAACACCAACTGGTAAAACCCCACGACCTGAGCAAGGTAGACCAGGCGTTCTTCCAGGCCAATGTGGTGGTGAGCCTGGGGATGCTACTGACCATTTTCCTGGATACCTTGATTTGAACCACCCTGAAGCCGCGTTCCCGTTATCCTCGAGTCATGTCAACGCTGGGCTTGCTGCTCTCCCAGGGGCTCGTAACTGTGGGCCTACTCGTGCTGGTATATGGATTTTTCCGCACCTTTAGCCCCAGCCAATACGACGAGCTTGGCGTTGTTTCGGTTCTATTCGTTCTGGCGGCCCTGGCCGTAGTCAACCCGATCTGGGGCATCTGGCTCAAGCCGTGGGGGAGCTGGCTTCTTTACACCCTCCTGTCGGCTGTGGGAGGGCTTTTTCTCTTGTCAACTGCGGCCTGGCTTTACGATCTTCTGCGACCTACTGGGGTCAACTCGCTTGGCCCCGCAGCCATGGCCTTTTTGCTACCGGCCTTTCCCTATGTGTTTTCCAGCCTGGTTGCCCTTGCAATTCGCTGGTGGATACATCGCTAGAGGCTCCAGGAGGCCGGCAAGCGGTCTTTGCCGCCTAACCCCCCAGCAGCGAGCGCATCTGCCGCTGGATGAAGCGGGTGGCCCAGGCGGGGGCCAGCCGGTAGAGGAAGTCCATCAGGCGTGCATCGGAGCCCACCAGCACCCGGAAGCGGTTCTGCTCCATGCCGGCGATAATGCGCCGGGCAGCTTCCTCGGGCGGCAGGGGTTTGAGCGACGAGCGCCCCTGGCCTTCCGTCTGGCGAATCTCTACCCCCGAGTTGGCGGTAATGTTGGTGGCGACCGCCCCCGGAAAGACCACCGTGACCCGCACCGGTGTGCCCAGGAGTTCGGCATACAGCCCCTCGGTTAGGAGCTTGACCGCCGCCTTGGAGGCCCCGTACAGGCTCTGCCCCGGCACCGGCAGAAAGCCGCCCATGCTCGAGATGTTCACAATATGGGCCTCGGGGCGTGCCAAAAGGTGTGGCAAGAAGGCCTTGGTCAGGTACAGAGTGCCGTAGAAGTTGACGTTCATGACCCGCTCAATGGCCGCATAGTCCAGGTCGTTCACCCGCACAAAGGGTTGGATGATGCCCGCGTTATTGATGAGGCCGTCCACGGCGCCGTGCCGGGCCAGAACCGCCGCCGGGAGGGCCTCCACGGCCTCTCGCACAGTAATGTTGAGCACGTGGGTCGAGAGGCGCCCTGGGTTTGCGGCCAGCGAAGCGGTTTCTTGCAAACCCGCCTCGTTGATGTCCACTGCAGCAACCTGCGCTCCCCTGGACAATAGCTGCAGCACCAGCTGGCGGCCCAAGCCGCTTCCCCCACCGGTGACCACGATTACTTTCCCCTGCACTTGCATGACTTCACCTCCTAGGGCACTTTTACCACATTGCAGCAGGTGTATTGCCCCCCAGGGTCAGGCCCGAAGCTCGGCCCAGACCTCCCGCAGCATCTGGGCTACAGCGTAGGCATCGTAGAGGTCGGAGTAGCCCATCAGCGAGAGGCGGAACACCTTGCCCTTGAGCTGGCCCTGTCCGCCGATGATGGTGGCCCCCCGCGCAGCAAAGGCGTTTTTGACCTGGCTGTAGGAAATCCCTTCGGGCAGGTAAAAACAGGTGGTGGCAGGGCTCCTCACCTCGGGCACCACTTGCAGGCCAAGTTGCTCGCCGGTGGCGTACAGCAGGTCGTTCTGCTGTTTCTTGAGGGCCAGGTGCTCGGGCAGGCGGGGCAGCAGGTCTTCTAGCACGGCGGCGGTGGCAGCCACCAGGTTGATGGCGGGCGTCCAGGCCGACTCGCCGCTCTTTTGCACCTTGAGCTCGGCCCCCAGGTTGAGGTAGAAGCTGCGGGGCTTCAGGCGCTCCAGGGCGCGGGGCGAGAGGGCCGCATAGGCCAGCCCCGGCGGGCACATAATGCCCTTTTGCGAGCCACAGGCGGCGGCGTCGAGGCCCCAGCCCTCGAGGGCAAACTCGCTGACGAACAGGCTGGTAATGGCATCCACCACCACCAGCGCCTGGGGAAAGCGGGCCTTGAAGACCTGGGCCAGCCCCTGCACGTCGTTAAGGGCCCCGGTGGAGGACTCGGAGTGGGTGAGCAGCAGCCCGGCAAAGGGGCCCACGGCGCTTTCCAGGTGCTCCGGGCGCACCACCTGGCCCCAGGGGAGCTCCAGACGAACGACCTCGAGGCCCGCTTCTGTGGCAATCCTGGCCCAACGCTCGGAAAAGTTGCCGTGCACCGGCACCAGCACCCGCTCGCCGGGGGCAAACAGGTTCTGCACCAGCGCGTCCATGGCCGCCGTGCCCGAGCCGGTAAGCAGGAGCACCTGGCCCTGGGTCTGGAAGGCGGCCTCGAGGCCCGCCTTGGCCTGCAAGAAGACCTGTTTGGCGGCGTCCGAACGGTGGTGAAGCTGCGGACGGGAGAGGGCTTCTAAGGCTTTGGGGTGCAGTTCCACCGGGCCGGGAGTGAGCAGGCGAGGGCGGTACATGGGCTCTATTTTAGCCAGGATGAGGCTGGTATCCTGTCATACCACCTTTGCTCGAACCTTGGCATACTGCAGGAGCGGTGCAATGGGGAGAGGGGTTGGGGCCCCACTACCCGCTCCCTCTTGTTTGTATTGGTAAAACCCGGTGGAGCCCGATAAAACTTCCCCTATGGCTACAGCGCGGCCAGATCCACCCGCTCGAGCACATCCAGCCCTCGCAGCGCCTCCAGCACCGCCTCGCTGGGGCGCTCGTCTATGGCCAGCACAAACAGCGCCTTGCCGCCGGGGTTGTCGCGGCCTAGCTGCATACCGGCAATGTTGATCCCGTTCTCGCCCAAGAGCGTACCCACCTTGCCCACCACCCCCGGTCGGTCGCGGTTCACGCAGACCAGCATGTGCCCGCTGGGGATGGCCTCCACCATGTGGTCGTCAATGCCTACAATGCGGGGCTTGCCCCCCAGCACCGCCCCTCGAGCCACCCGCGACTCCTTGTCGGTCTCGAGGCGCACCTCCAGCACCTGCCGGTAGTCGAGCGACTGCTCAACCTGGCGGGTGATGAGCGAGATGCCCCGATCCCGCAGCAGGGGCCGCGCCGAGACCAGGTTGGCCGCCCCTACTTCCAGCACCTGCTCCAAAAGCCCCTTGGCCACCGCCGAGGCGATGGGGTCGGGGTTCTTCTCGAACTCCCCGTAGTAGGAAACCTCGACTGTCTGGGGACGGCCCTGGGTAATCTGGGCCAGCAGCTTGCCCAGCGCCTCGCCAAGCGGCAGCCAGGCCGAGAAGAGCTGCAAGCCCTCGGCGTCGAAGCCGGTGTTGAGGGCATGGGCCAGGTTGCCTTGCAGGGTCTCGATAACGCGCTCGAGCACCGCCTCCCCCACCCGCTCCTGGGCTTCCAGGGTGTTGGCCCCCAGGTGGGCGGTGTGCACCACCCTGGGATGATGCACCAGTGGGTGTTCGGCGTTGGGAGGCTCCTCTACAAACACATCCAGGCCCGCCCCCCACAGGTGCCCCTCGTTCAGCACCTCCACCAGGGCCTTTTCGTCCACAATGCCGCCCCGCGCCGCATTCACCACCACCGCCCCTTTGGGCAGCAGGTAAAGCTCGCGGCGGCCAATCATCCCCCTGGTTTCCTCGGTAAGAGGGGTATGTATGGTTAGAAAGTGGCTCTGGCGCAGCATATCGGCCAGGTCGTCCAAGAGCTCCACCCCCAGGGTCTGGGCCCGGCTGCGGGGGATGTAGGGGTCGTAGGCCAGCACCCGCATATCAAAGCCCTTGGCGAACTTGGCCACCTGCCCCCCAATGCGCCCCAGGCCCACAATCCCGATGGTCTTGTGGTTCAGCTCGAGACCCAGGTACTTGCGATCCCACTGGCCCTGGCGAATTTTCTGATCCGACTCCACCACGCCCCGCGCTGTCGCCAGCAACAGGGCCCAGGCCAGCTCCGCCGCCGAGCGGGTGTTGGCCTCGGGTACGTTTACCACCAGAATGCCCCGGCGGGAGGCGGCCTCGAGATCCACGTTATCCACCCCCACCCCACCCCGGCCCACCACCTTGAGGTTGACCCCGGCCTCGAGCAGCCTGGCATCCACCTGGGTACGGCTGCGGGTAATGAGAGCGTCATACTGCCCGATTACCTGCAAGACCTCTTCCCGAGCCATTCCAGGCCGATAATCGAGCCGAAGATCCGGGTGCTTCACCTCACCCAGCCGCATTTCATCGGTTACAAGCACTTTCCACATAGTTTTGTCCTGGGAGCCAGCCGGTCTACCCCGGCATTCGCCCCAACCTTATCACCTTGTCCCAGATGGCACAAGCTCTTGGAGAAGGCGAAGCCGGTTCGTATTGGATTCAAAAACAAAACCAAAGATTCAGGAGCTTGTCTTTTTGGAATCCTGAAGCACACCCCACCCTGTCGGTCGGTGAAAAAGCGTCTCCTGTTGGTCGAGTTGATTCGTCGCTACATAGCGACGAAATATCCGAATCGAAAATGGCGGTCAAAACCCTCTCCCAGCAGGAAAGGGTAGGGCGAGGAGAAAAGATTGGACGATACCAGAGCAGCAAATGTACTTTTCATTTCGCCGGTCTCAGTAGTATCAGATACTCAAAGTGTCAGGCTCTATCCAAAATCCCATGAGGCCCACAGAACAAACCCTGTGCTAGACTTACGGAACAGGTGTGACCTTACCCAAAAACCCTGGTGACGGGCCGACAGCCCGAACCACAAAGGAGAAACTGCATGAAAATAGCCATCGTAACCGACTCGACCTCCGACCTACAGGCCCGCGCTGCGGAGATGGGCGTGGAAGTGGTACCCCTCTACGTCAACTTCCAGGGCAAAATCCACAAAGACTGGGTGGAAATCACCCCCGCCGACATCTTCGCCGGGGTAGCCGCCGGGGCCGCGATGCCCAGCACCAGCCAGCCCTCCCCCGCCGACTTCAAGGCCGCCTACGAGCGCGCCCTGCAAAAAGCCGACCACGTACTCTCGATTCACATTTCCTCCAAGCTTTCCGGTACGGTAGGCTCGGCCAACCTGGCCGCGCAGGAGTTCCCAGGTAAGGTTACGGTCTTCGATTCGCTGGCCGCCAGCATGGGCATCGGGATGATGGTCGAGCGGGCCAAGGAGCTTCTGGATCAGGGGGCCGACCTGAAGCAGGTACTGGTCGAACTCGAGCGCATCCGCGCCGACCACATCGTGCGCTTTACCCTGGCAACCCTGGACTACCTCAAGAAAAACGGGCGCATTGGCGGGGCCCAGGCCCTGCTGGGAGGCCTCCTGGGCATCAAACCCATCCTGACCGTCAAGGAAGGCAAGGTCGAGGCTGCAGGCCGGGCCAGGGGCGAGAAAAAGGCGCTGGCCGAGATGGTCGAGTCGCTCAAGACCTGGGCCGCAGGCCGTCAGAAAATCCGTATCTACTATCTCTATAACGCCGAAGAAAGCGATGTGGCTGCATTCAAAGCCGCCGTACAGGCTGCCGGGCTGCCCCTGGAAGAGCGCATCACCAGTAGCATCGGGGGCGTGATTTCCACCCACACCGGGCCGGGGCTGTACGGGTACTACGCCTACAGCCTGTGAGATGCCGTGTGGGTTGCTAATGGCTCGATAACCGAGATAACCGACCTGCGACGGAGGGTTAGCATCTTTGGAGCGCGGCCACAAATAACCCAGCCTCCCTTGAAGGCCGTTGAGGCCAGTAGCGCCCATCAGTGACGCGTGCGTTTGCTACAAAATCAGCTATACTCGCCTGAATCAGGTTTTTAGGAAAGGCAAACGGGAGGTAGAGATGGAACGTACCGCATTCGTGGCCGATTCAACCCTGGGCCTGAGCCCCCAGGAAGCCCTCGAGCGAGATGTGTATGTAATCCCTCAGCAGGTCATTATCGAAGGCCAGAGCTACCGCGACTATGTGGAGATGACCCCGGACGAGGTGATAAAGGCCCAGCTCGCTGGCAAAAAGGTGAGCACCAGCCAGATTTCACCGGTGGATCTGGAGGCTTTGTACAGGGATTTGCTCGAGAAATTCGACCGGATCGTTTCGGTACACGTCTCCAGCAAGCTTTCGGGCACCTGTGCTACAGCCCGTATGGTAGCCGAGAAGTTCGGCAACCGCGTCAAGGTGATTGACGGCCTGACCCTTAACGGTGGGCTTTCCTTTGTAATCGAGGAGGCCCGGCGCAAGCTCTCGGCGGGGGTGCCCTGGGACAAGCTGGAAGAAGCCATCGCCCCCCTGGTAGAACGGGTGCGGGGCTTCGTGCTGCCCGCCACACTGGAATATTTGCACCGAGGCGGGCGGATTGGCGGCTTGCAGCATTTCATCGGCTCCCTGCTCAAGCTGCTGCCGGTGCTCGAGGTGCGGGATGGGCTGGTAAGGCCCCTGGCCCGGGCCAGGGGCTGGCACAAGGGCTTAGAGGAGCTTTCCCAGGCTTTTCACCAGGCCTTTCCCGAGGGAGCGCGGGTGATCCTGGCCCACGCCTACAACCCCCAGGGCACCGAGGAACTCCGCAAGCTCATCAGCCAGGAGGGTGTGGTGATTGAGGACGTGCGCGAATGCGGCCCCGCCGTGGCCGCCCACACCGGCCCCGGCACGGTGGCGCTGTTCGCTGCACCAAGGTGAGCCAGGGTTCACACGCCAGAGTTAGGCTCGAGGGCCCCCACGCTCGCCACATGGCACTGGTCAAACCCCGCGCTGAAAGCACAGCGCCTTTTGGCCCCAGGCGTTCAGCTCTCGGCTGACAACACCCCCCCTCCCCTGTTATTGTCTGGGCGTGCGTGCCGTGGTGCAAAGAGTCTCCCGGGCCCAGGTGGTCGTAGCGGGCGAGATCGTGGGCCAGATTGGACAGGGGTTGTTGGTACTGCTCGGGGTGGGTAAGGGCGACACCCCAGACGATGCCGCCTACCTGGCCCGCAAGATTGCAGGGCTGCGGATTTTTGCCGATGCCGAAGGCAAGATGAACCTGGCCCTGCCCGATGTCGGGGGCGAGGTGCTGGTCGTGTCGCAGTTCACCCTGTATGGCGATACCCGCAAAGGCAACCGGCCCAGCTTCATCGAGGCGGCGCTGCCCGAGGAGGGCCGACGGCTATACGAGCGTTTTTGCGACCTGCTCACAGCGCAGGGGCTACATGTCGAGACTGGCGTTTTCCAGGCCCACATGGAGGTGTATCTGGTCAACAATGGGCCGGTGACCATCTGGCTGGATTCGGCGGAAAAACAAGCCCCCAGGCGTGTGTGAGGACAATCGGGGTGTTCCAAGCAAGGTGAGCTCCTTTATTCCAACGGAGAAAAAGTTAGGGTCGTAAGGAAAGGTAGCGGTACGGGAGGCATTGGAGGCGGAATACCGGAAGACCCCGGCTTCGATCAGCAGTCTGGCAAGGAAGTATGGGGTGGGGATGGTACGGCGTGGGGGTGGTGCAGCTCGAGAGTAATCAGATCAAAGGAGGGGTCGGAGTCTACGTGAGGAAGACGTTCATTAGGAAAAAGTATGCGGCTCCAGGTAAAAAAATCCCATATTAGTTCGGATTCCTTATTGAGCATGAGTCTACTGCCCTGACTTACTTCCATTTGGATTAATCACCTCTGTAACCCGAATAGTTACTCTCCTACTCTTGAAAGTTGAAGGGGTCTGATAACTTTGTGTTGTAGTCTTGATAAACGCTCAGATCCTCAATCTGCCAGGGTTCCCCCGGAAACATCTCCTCCCAGATGTCCTGGAAAAACTTCCGAACATCGTGCGGCAGCTCGAACGGCAGTTCCAGCTCATCCTCGAGATGAAGCGCTTGCAGGGCGCTATTCGGAAGTGCACTGAGGGCATACCGCCAGGACTCCTTGACCCGCTGGGCCGACTTGCGGGGCATAAACTCAAAATAAGGCCGGATGTGGTTCTCGACCAGCTTGCGGATGCTGCTGGGATTGATCATGTTCAAGTTGGCGATGTCCTGGGCGCGTTCTTCGTTGCCCTCCCCGAGGGTAGCAAAGATTTGGTGCAACCAGTGGCTGTTGACTATGATCACTCGCTTACCTTTGGCGCCCATCGTTTCTCCTTCAGCACAGGGAACACAGTGATGATTCGGCCATCCTTATCGTATATGGCGCTTACCATGATTGTTGTGGCATATTCCTTTCCTCCTTCGTAGTACCCTCCTCCCACTGTTTTACCCATGGAGAATGTCTCTATGGAGAATATCTCTACGGATGCACCACTGTACTGTTTCGCTGATGGAGACCGCAGGGGGGGTGCTGTCCGGGCTGGTGCAGGCGGCCAGGAGGAGTGGGGGGAGGGTGTGGAGATAACGGGGTAACATGGGGAGACCTCTTCAAAACATCAGCGCAGTAGTCTAGCAGAACAACACGTTTGTTTTGCCCTCATCGCTTTTTTGCGTTCCAAATGTTTCTTGCAACAAACCTTTCCGCGGCCTCGAGGTTCCCGCACACTTACCGTCGCTTTTTATCCTTGAACGGAGGTTCACCATACTTTTCGGTAAGGGTGGGTTCTATGAAAACCTGCGGGTTGGCCTCCCAGGCCCGTTGCATAATGGCTCGCATCAGCTCGGCCCGGTTGCTGAAAGGGTGGAGCATAAACGGTGATCTCCGATCAGAGTTAGCCGTTTGAAAAGCAATAATGAACGAGAGGTTGAAGAAGTTACCGTGACCTCCTGGCGCAATCTCAATCACCGTAATATCCCTTTGAGACCTCTACGCACAGTGTCCAAAAGAAAATCCCCAAAATCGTCGAAAACCGTTTCAATAGCTGCAGATGGTATTTCAGCACTTGGGAAGACGAGCGCTACTGGCGATTCATTCTCTTCATTACGGCGGCTCAGGTCAATAACGAAAAGACGGCCATCCCCAAGATCTGCGATAGGCAAGAAATACTTTGGAAAGCCCTTACTGCGCAAGGCTTTAGTGAGCCAGAGTAGATCTGGTACTGCTCCTCCCGGATATTTTCCTCCCATGAGACCATAGATTTCTTCACTTCCCACTGTTATTTGACCATATTCTAGAAGATAGGTTCTAAACATGGGCGGAAAAACAACGTCAAGCTCGTTTTCAGCATCACTTACAACCGATTCTTCTAGCTCACCTACAATATCTTCTGGCTCTAATAAGTCTTTGTTCTGGCTAAGAAGGCCGAGAGCTTCATCGAAGTTTTTTCGACTCATTAGTATCCTCTTATTCATTCTAGCTTCTGCTACTGGAGCCCGACTTTGAACTCGCCCAGGGGCACGTAATTACACCCGGTGATCTTGTGCCGGTCCAGGGTTTGCTTCAGGTCTTCGTGAATGAGAACGAATGCAAATAGCTCGGCGGGACGAAAGAGTAGGTGGCCCGCCTGCAGGATCTCCTCGGTTAGCACCAGCCGCCTCACCGCAACGATACTGCTTGGGTAGTCGGGGCCTAACACCAGGTCAGAGCGGGCAAAGTCTACCGCGGGATAGATCTCAAGCAGGTGAAAGGCCAGGTAGTCCACATCGAGTTTCTCCCCCGAGACCTCGTCCAAAACATCCGCCGGGAAGGCCTCGAACCGGATGGGAAAGGTAGCCAAAAGTTCCACCAGCCGTCGGGAGTACATATCGATCCCGGTGCCGCAGGCGTAGTTGTCCACAAACTTTGCCTTCTTGGGTACGAAGAACTTGAAGCGTTCGGGCCGCTTGGTGAGGGGTTGGGCCAACCACCAGTGGGGCTCACAATCCTCTATCGTCGGCTCCGAGTCGGCCAGCAGGCTTCGGCTTCCCCAGCCTCTAATCCTGGATTCAAAAATGTAGTACACCCTCTACCTCCTGTCGGACATAAACACTTAGCGGAAGGCTTGGTTCAGCGAAACGCCTCCCCCTTTGGACTGGATCTCGTGGGCAAGCTTCCCGGCCAGCGCTCTCACCTCTTGGGCGACCCGCGCATCGGACCAGCCTTCGATTAGTGAGCGAGTTTGTAATTGATACAGCTCTCTTTGGACACTTTGCGTATAGTTGGGATGCGACCCCCGGTGGAAGGGCATTCCCATGGACAGGCTGTCGGAAGCGGTGGTGGGAATCAACAACCCATTGTAACTTGCATCCATATCGAACCCACCCCTAACGGCCCTTTTGAGGGCTGGATCTGTGCGGAATAATTCTTGTGGAATCAGGTGGTGCGCCTGCAGTCCATCCCCGACCTTTCCCCCGAGGTTTCGATCCAGTCGACTGGCCATCCCCAACGCCTTCGCCACCCGACCAAAGGAAATGACCCCGGTCACCCGCTCGGCGGTGCTGAGGGACTGTCCGGTGAAGAGATCCCTGCCGGTCAGGGCTCCGTAGATGCCGGTGATGGTGCCCACCAGGGGGTTGAAGCCGGCCACGAAGCCCACCGCCCCGCCCAGCTGCTGGTTGGCCCGCCGCTGGTACTCCGGGCTCAGCAGGGTGGAGACGTCGTCCACGTAGCCCTGCAGCAAGCCCTTGTAACCCGCAGCGTCGAAGAAGGGGCCCCCGCTGGGGTCACGCACCTTTCCACCCACCTGTTTGGCCTGGAGGCCGGCCCACGCCACCTCGGCCATGCGATCCAGGCTCACGCCCCCCGACCCCACCCCGCGGGCCGCAATGACCACGGCGGCGAACTCGATGGTGAAGCTCAACTGCTCTTTGGGGTCTTGCCAGGTCTTAACGAAGTCGAGGACGGCCTCCACCTTAGCCCGGTATGCCTCAGGCAGCTTGCCCTGGCGGATTAAGGCCTCCGCGTGGCTCTTGAGAAGTTCGGCGGAACGATTGGCCAGTTTGTCGGCCAGGTTGCCGCCCATCTGGGCTAGTTGTTCGTCGGTCTTGTGCCGGAGTTCCTGCTCCAGGGTTTGAGCGTACTCGTTGAGGGCTTGCAACCAGCGGACGAAGTCTTCCCAGGACTGGGGCGTAACCACAGGCGGGGTATCCCTCTGGGGCCCCCACCCCGGCGGCGGGTTCACGCCAATGGGGCTGCCGCCTGGGCCGACCGGGGGTAGTTGGGGGAGCGCGATGGTGCTGGGGGCCACCACACCCAGGGGGCCGTCCTGGGGGTTCGTGCTGGTGGGCGGGGGCGCGGTCTGGCCCGGAGGGGTGGGGACGGTGGGAGGAGCTAGGGGGCGGGGGCTGCATCTCCGTGGGGGTACTGAGTTTTTCAGGTGGTTGGGCTGCGGCTGTAAGGCTACCCCCTCGAGACCCTCGAGGTTCCCGCACACTTACCATCGCTTTTTCTCTTTGAATGGGGGTTCACCATACTTTTCGGTAAGGGTGGGTTCTATGAAAACCTGCGGGTTGGCCTCGCAAAATAACATGTTATGTCTAAAAACCACTAACTTGCATTTGGGGTAACTGCCCCCCCATCCACTGCTGACCTTCAAATACCCAAACCTTGCAACAGAGCAAGATCTACCTGACTTTGCGAGCCTTACTGAACCTAGCTAATCACTGGTGCTAGTCACAAAACGATGTTAGCAAGGCACAGGTTCGGGAAGGCGGCGATGAGGTTGATGGCAATGATGAGGTAAGCCCACCAAGCAGTAAAGCCAAGTTCAGTACGGTGATGGCGTTTCTTGGCACCGAAAAAACGGGTTAGTTGAGACAACAACCTTTCGATGGACATACGCTCTGACCAGGTCTTATGGGCACAGAACTTGAGACACGCCGGAACCTGGCTTCTGTCCTTATCCCTGAAGCCCAAATCCACCAGGATGATGGCCTGCTGATTGAACTGCTGAAATAAAGCATTGAAATGCTTGTCAGCAACATTGGCCG